>JBDSIM010000054.1:0-15711 GCA_039917935.1 Cyclobacteriaceae bacterium
CCAGCCATCGGCGCCGGAAAGCAACGCATAGGCTACATTACGGATACTGTTTTCAAGCGGGGCATTCGGTTTGGCGGCGGGTCCCGTTCCCTGTATCCATTGACGTTGAAGATCTCGAGGGATAGCAGACCCTTCGAATTCACCCTCTCTTGCCTGCTTCACTTTGATTTTTGTTCGCGGAATAAAACTGTCCGGATGCAGGAAATGGATCCTTTCTTTATTTTTTTGCCTTCCTTCTCTTCTTTTGAGGCGAGCTTCCATTACATCCTTAACAATGCCATTGAAGTGAGACATTACAGAAAGTGCTGATATAACTGCCGGCGTATAAACATCACTATAGATGTCTTTAAGATTGCCGCGGATAACAATTTTAGTTTTTATCATAATGGGGAGGGACCTTCCTAATATTGATTGTCAGGACTTTGATGCCATTGGATCATTTGAGAATAAACACCGTCATAGAGATCGGGCCATGGGCGCCCATCACAAGTGCCTGTTCAATATCCGCCGTCTTTGAGGGTCCTCCAATAAAGGCACCAAAACCATACTGACCTGTACCGATTTCCTGATAGGCCTCGTGCATTGTAGGCACAATGGTTTTGGCTTCTATTATCACGGCAAGATGCTGGCAGATAAAAGGAACGATCCGTTGTCCCATAAGCTCTTCCGGTAACCAGACAGCACCGTTTTCCGCCACCGCAAGCTGGGCCTTGATAACGGCCAGTTCCACATCCTCAAAAGTATGCGGGTCGGCAGTAGCGGAATACATTTCCAAAGTGTCGCTCAATTCAGGCAAGGTAGTGAGCATACGTTTTGAGCCGTCAAATTGCTCACGTATTACGGCTTTGAGAGATTGCATGCTATCTACTGTAAAAACTTTTCCACCAATGCCGATAAACGTATCGGTGTATTCCTGAACGATATCATGATCTCCTCCCTTGAATGAAGAAATGTCAGGCAATGATGATAGAGAAGGCTGATTCTTCAAAACGTTAGCAAGAATAATATCTCTGGTACTCATGTTGATAACAATTTATAATTTTGGACAGGTTCCTTCAATCGTGTTACGATTTGTCTTTAAATTTATTTCTGGCGTACCATTCGCCAAAAGATTCTTTCGGCGGATCAGGCATGTCGCGTTGCCTGAACCACGGATTAAATTTGTTATTAAAGGAAAAACGTGCATTGCTTAAAAGCCACCTCCCTAATTTCCCGGCGGTTTTAAACATTCCAGGTGACTCGAATGTTTTTGCCATGGCTTTCATGCCTAAAGTTTTTGACTGGGGTACGTACCCTTCTTTCACAACGACCTGACGCCATTTGTACAATTGCTCATGAATGTTAATTTTTACGGGGCACACATTCGAACACGATCCACAAAGGGTTGACGCGAACGGAAGGTCGGCATGTTTTTTCATATCGAGATTGGGTGCCAGGATGGCGCCGATAGGCCCCGTGATGGTGTTATGGTAGCTGAGTCCCCCACCCTTTCTGTATACGGGACAGGTATTCATGCAACTCCCGCACTTGATACATTTTAACGAATCCCGAAAATCAACACGGCCCAACTGCCGGCTTCTGCCGGCGTCCACCAGTATGACATGCATTTCCTGACCAGGTCTCGGCTTTCTGTAATGACTGGAATAAATGGTTATTGGTGTACCGATGGCGCTACGGGCCAATACCCGCAAAAATACCCCAAGATGTTTCTTTTGTGGAATCAGCTTTTCAATTCCCATCGAGGCGATATGAACCTCCGATAAATGGGCGCCCATATCCGCGTTTCCCTCATTCGTGCACACAACAAATTCCCCGGTTTCCGCCACCGCGAAATTCACACCAGTGAGGGCGCCACGTCGCGTAAGAAAAATATTGCGTAAATGTTTGCGGGCAACCCGTGTTAATAAAGTGGGATCTGATAAACCTTTTTCAGTACCCAGATGCTCGTGAAACAACTCCCCGATTTCTTCTTTCTTTTTATGGATACACGGCAGTACGATATGGCTGGGAGGTTCTTTGTCAAGCTGCTGAATGTATTCTCCCAGATCTGAATTGACTACGCCGATGCCACGTTCTTCCAGATATTCGTTCAAATGGCATTCCTCCGTCAGCATGGATTTACTTTTCACCATTTCTGTGATCTGCTTTTCTTTCAGGATGGAATACACGATGGCATTGTGTTCCTCAGCGCTGTCAGCCCAGTGCACTTTAATGCCGTTCTTTTGAAGGTTGGATTCAAACTGCAACAAATAATCATGCATGTTTGAAAGAACATTGCTTTTAATTTGTGAAGCAGCTTCTCGCAAGTCTTCCCATTCAGGAATCTGTTTGGTTAATTTGTCCCGCTTTTGCCTGATCCACCAGAGTGAACCGTCATGCCAGTTTACGCGTGCTTCATCTTTATTGAATTGGCTGGCTAGTTTGGCGTGATCCTGAGGTGAGGGGTCAGTCGTGAGTAGTGAGTGCTGAGTTGTCAGTGGTGAGTGGGGGCGTGTTTCCATTGAAGTGTGTGGCATCGTGAGTGGTCAGTCGTCAGTGGTGAGTTGAATAAGGGTTTATCTGTTAGGCTTAACGATTTATCATTCCGAACAGTAATTTAAAAGTTTTAATAATGGATTCTCCCAATGGAGTCAGGTTTTTCATACTAACATATCCTAATTTTAATGCTATTTCCAAACAAGCATCCATTTCAATTACTGAACTTCTATAAATTTCAAAGAATCTATTTCTTTCAGCCTTTGATTTTCCCGAACAACCTTCAGCAAGATTAAGATGAACCGATAGTGCAGCTCGCCTTAACTGCTGAGCCATTGAAAGTTTTTCTTCAGCTGGGAATTGCCTGCTAATTTTATAACAATCCAGGGCAAGCATTTGAGATGCCTGATAAACATCCGGTTTTGTGT
Source organism: Cyclobacteriaceae bacterium (assembly GCA_039917935.1). Taxonomy (GTDB): domain Bacteria; phylum Bacteroidota; class Bacteroidia; order Cytophagales; family Cyclobacteriaceae; genus Chryseosolibacter. The sequence continues at coordinate 2,904 of JBDSIM010000054.1, forward strand.
GAGCAAGTTCTAAAAACATATTAAGAGGGTTTAGGGTGAATTTTCAGCTGTCCGTTGTCAGTGGTGAGTTGTGAGGCTTGTGCTATTTTAGAGGTCGTGCGATGGCTAAATGTTACCATTTCTTTTCGGATTCACTTTCATTATTGACATTATATCCGTATATTATTTACAAGCATTCCCCCACTGCCCACCCACCATTGACCACTCACAACTGACTATTCAAAATCTCCGCAATATGTATCACCTTCACCAGACTTTTATTTCTGTGAAGAATTCCTTCCAGATGCATGAGGCATGACATATCCGACGAAGTAATAAATTCTGCTCCGTTTTTTTCATGGTCAGAGACACGATCTTTTCCCATTTTAACCGATACCGCTTCTTCTGTTACACAAAATGTTCCCCCGAAACCGCAGCATTCGTCCTGACGGTCAAGGGCAATGAGTTCCAGGCCCTGAACCATGTTCAACAGCGTCTGGGGTTTAGAGAATGGCGGAGCATTGAGTTCGCTCATTTGTGACAAATATAGGCCGCGAAGTCCGTGGCAGCTATGATGTATTCCCACCCGGTGCGGAAAATGGGCTTCCAGTTTTTGTACTTTCATGACATCGGTGAGAAACTCAACCAGTTCAAAAACTTTTCCCCGAATTCTTTCCGCCTCCCCCGGGTGGTGATGTGAATGAAGGTGTTGCTTAACATGCAGTACGCAACTAGCGGAGGGTGCAACGATATAATCAAAGCCCGAGAAATTGTTTACAAAAAGGTCGTCACACCCCTGCGTAAGATGCTGAAATCCGGAATTTGCCATGGGTTGTCCGCAACACGTTTGTTCACTGGGATACTTTACCTCCAGCCCCAATTTATGCAACAGCTGATAAGTAGCGATCGCCGTTTTGGGATACAACTGGTTTACGTAACAGGGAATAAAAAGACCTACAGTCATGATCGTCAGTGGTGAGTGGTGGTCAGCGGTGATGGGATGGGTGCTATGTTTAAAGTTTGTGTCATAGGGTCAATGGTCAATGGTCAATGGTCAATAGTCAATAGTCAATAGTCGAAAGTCAGTATGGGTGGCGGCGTGTAATATCGGTTTTATTTTCGAAGCTTATGTCATTGGGTTGATGCTCACGTTTTTCTCTGAAATTCTGATTAATTTTTGTGATATGGAGCGTGTTATTTCAATGATTTTCCTTGCATTTCCCAACTTTTTTTCGTATATTATTTAAATAATCTTCATTCATCGCTTACCCCTTTGGATCCACTGACCGGTATGCTTCCAGTGTTACCCGTTCACCTTCCTGACCAGGCTTGCTCGTGCCGTGTTCCATGCCCATAAATCCGCGGTAACCTTTATCATGCACATACTGAAGCACTTTGTGGAAATTGATTTCTCCTGATGTCGGTTCATTCCGTCCCGGTGTATCACCCATTTGCATATAGGCTATCTCATCCCACGCATAATCCATGGTAGGGAGAATATTTCCTTCCTGGATCTGCACGTGATAAAAATCAAAGAGCACCTTTACACTCGGACTTCCAACCGCTTTCGCCAGCGCATAGGCCTGGGGGATGGTGTGCAGAAACATACCGGGATGATCGATCTTATGGTTCATGGATTCCATCACCATGACCATTCCATGGGGTTCGTAAATTTCAGCTATACGCCTCAGGAGTTCTATCGCATTTGCCATCTGGAAATCCCATGAAAGTTTCGGATCAGCCATTCCCAGTACGTTGTGGATAAATTTCGTATTCATTCTTTTGGCAATCTCAACGGAGGCGCGGACATCTTTCAATACCTTTTCACGCAAGCTCGCATCACGACCCGCAAATGTTACGTCCTGAAAAGTCACGGTGCCGACAAACTGACCGAATTGCATACCAAGTTGTTGAACGGTCTTGCTGATACGCTCTTGCTCTTCTGCTGACTTATTCTTTAGGCCAGTATTTTCCCAGGCACGGAATCCCTGATCATATCCCCAACGGATCTGATCGATAAGATCCTTTCCTGCAAGGTCTGCAAAGATCCCAAATTCCGGAGAAAATTTCATATTGAACGGTTTTGAATTCTGTGTGGGCCTTGCGTTTGCCCCTGCCAACAGTGCTGTTCCCGAAAGAATGCCAGCTCCGGCAATTAATCCATTCCTGAAAAAGGTACGTCGTTCCATGGTCGGTTTGGGTTTTATCAATCGTTTCAAAATGTCGTAACCAATATTAAAAGTATCACATTAACGTTTTGTTAACGTATCACCGAAGGATGTGCTCATCCGTTTCCGGATCCTGGTCCTGACCTACTATGAAGGCCATGAGATCCGCCAGCTCCTGGGTGGTGAGCAATTTATCAAGGCCTTGCGGCATTACCGAAACATCAAGAATTTCCATCGATTCGATTTCAGTACGGGGGATACGAACAGAAGTCTGTGGCGCTGTGCCGAGAACAATTTCAGAAGGGTTCTGCTCCTGAATAATTCCGGTATAGTCGCCCGGTTTTGAAGATACGAGATAGGTCTCGTACTCGCGTACGAATGACAATCCCGGATAGAGAATGGCTTCAATCAAATCATGTGGCGAGCGGTCTTTTTGAATGGAGGTGAGGTCAGGGCCTAAGGTACCACCTTCGGGACCAATTGTATGGCAAGTACCACAAACTGCTTTGCCAAAAAATAACTTCCGTCCGTTTTCTATAATTCCCTTGCCAATCTGACTTTCCAGCGTCTGAATACGTTCGAGTCTTTCTGCGTGTGCATCTTTTAACTTTATCATCAGCTGATCAACGTCGACTTTAACATCTTCTGGATATTTCTGAAAAACTGCCAGCAGGTTTTCTTCTGTGTAACTATCCAGACTGGGCGACTTCATCAGTGCCGTAGCAAGCGCGCCTCCGATTTTACTGGAATATTCACCTTTGAACAGGGGCACTAAACGCGGAAGAATAAAAGCATCTGCGTGGGGAAGATATTGTGTGGCCAGTTGAAGAAGTTGTTCTTCTGAAAGCTTGCTTTGCGCAAACACGGACGCGGCCTTCAGTCGGGTGGATGGATCTTTTTCATTCAGCTGATCATATAGCCAGTTGAAATGAGGATCTGTCAATGCCGGGTGGGAATCCAGTAATGCGCCAAGGGCATCCATTCTTAGCAGTACTTGTTTATTTTTGTTGTTGGCTAATTGCCGAAGAGGCTCTGCCAGTGAAGTAATTCCACGAAGACGAATCAGCTCTACTGCGGCAGCCTGAACTTCCGGATCATTTTCTGATACCAGAATCTTTTGGACCTGTGACATCCAAACCCGTGGAAATTCTTTTTGACGGCACTCACCCATGGTATGAAGCAGGAATATTTTTTCTTTTGATTTTCCCTGCATTTGATCAGCTATAAATTTTTGAATTACTGCATCCCCGCAGAATGCCACCAGGAGTCTACCAAATAATTCCTTTTCTTCATCCAGTAGTGTTGTACCACGGAAGCGGTTCCTTAAGAATGTGTTCAGGTCATCAGACCACTCAGGGTGATGGGAGGCAACCCAAAGCGCCGTGCGTTTTAATGCTGCGTTGTCACTTTCGAGAAAGGAGATCACGTGACCTGCGCGCAAAGGAGAAGAAGGCATTTGATCCAGCGCAATCAGGGCTACCTGGCGTACTTGTGGAGACGAATGGTTCAACGCACGCATTAGCTGTTCGGGCTGGTTTAAGATGGTAAGGGAGTTGATGATGGCGTGTTGAATAAAACGATCCTCTGTGGTTTCAGCGGCAGTGAGCAGAGGCTGGCTTGCTTTCTTTGAGCCTATCTGTCCGAGAGCAGTGGCAGCTTGCCTCCGGACTGCAGGTTCATCTTTGCGGATCAACTCGATCAATTTGTCAACAGCATCAGGATCCTTTGCTAATCCCGCTGCGCGCGCCGCAGCCACGCGTACCTGCACGTCTGCATCTATTAAACCTTCGCGCATCGATTTGAGTGCTTCAGGGGTGCCGATCCGGTAGAGCGCGAACACAGCCTGCGTCCGGGCGTCCACTGATGGTGAATGGTGGATTAAACCTGACAACGATGGTACTGCAGAATGATCGACAAGCCACTGCCATGCGCGATCACGAATGAAAGGCCGGGGATCCGTTACATATTCGGCCGCCTTTTCCCTGGAGATGGATGACCATGGAACCTGGTTACCATAGGGATCTGCGATCGTCGGTGCTCCCTTCTTGCGAACCCGGTATATGCCGCCCTTTAACTCAGGCTTGGAAACCTGTGAAAGGGGGCAGCCTTTTATAAACCATCCGCCCGTCTCCACAACGAGGAGGCTACCATCAGCATCTTCGAGAACGTCGGTGGGATGGAAATCTACATTATCAGTAGAGAAGAAAGTTTCATCTTCTGTTCGGAAAGATGCACCTTCCCTGAACACCTTGTGGCGGATGATCCGATGGGTATTAAATTGTGCGCTGAAAAGGTTGTCTTTAAAGTCATTGCCTAAAATAGTATTGCGATACCGACTGATACCCGCAGGTGAAACCCGGGAATATTTTGAAATCACCGGCATCAACTCTCCTGTGCGGACCAGGCTGTCGCGCTGAATGTTATCGTTTGGCTTGGGATACACGCCTCCTTCCGTCCAGTACACCAGTGCATCGCGTTGCCCGGCTGTTGGATTCGTAAAATAAGTTTCCGTACCGATCGGTTCGCCGGCTTCCGTAAAGGTCAGCTCAACGGGGTTGTTCATTCCCCCTGCGGATATCCATTCCAGGCCGGATCCATCCGGTCGCACACGCCAGATGCGCGCGGTCTCTCCCTTTAATCGCACGCCCTCCTGTGTCGTCACATCAAAGCCCTCGATGGCACTGGTCATGTAAAGCCACCCGTCAGGGCCCATAAAAGGTCCTATCAAACTATTGGCATTCACGTTGAGCACCCATCCCGAAAGCAAAACTTCCCGTTTGTCGGCAACACCATTGCCGTCTGTATCGGTAAATTTCAGGAGGTCAGGAGCCGACGTTGCATAAAGACTTCCTTTGTGAAAAACCCCGCCCTGCGGGAAGCCTACTTTATCGGCGAAGATGGTGCTCTTGTCATATACGCCATCACCGTTTACGTCCGTCAGCAGTTTGATTCTGAATTGTGGATTTTCGAGCGCATCCTGAGTCTTGTCATAAACATTTCCGGTAGATTCAAAAACGAAAAGCCTCCCGGTTTCATCAACCATCGCGAACATAGGAAAATCAACGAGGTCAGGACCGGCCACTAGCTCAACGGTAAAACCTTCGGGTACTTTGATCTTTTCCACTCCAGGAAGTTTGCTGGAATTTTCCTGGAAACCTGGGACACATCCTGCGAGGAAAATAAATAGTAGTGGTGATAAAATTATTGTCCTCTTCATGCGATTGTTGTTCTGAATTCAAGTAGACCGCTCGGCGTAAGGTGGAACATCCACTTTACATCACAACTCACTCTTCTTGATCGCTGTCCTGTAAAGAATAGTAGCCATGGCGATAAAAAATAATACGCCGAGTATATGATAACCACCAGCCCCCAGCAAATTACTGATTCCATGCTCAGCGTTTACTGTTTGCAATGATTGATAGATTCTGTCATTAACAGAAAGCAATGCTACAATGACACCTGCCAGCGCGCCGCCTGCGATCAACCCGGTGGCTAACAGACTTCCGCGCCCGAGTTCGTCGTCTTCCTTCAATTCATTTTTTCTGGATGATCTCCAGTCTACATAACCTTTAATTCCGCCGCCAATAGCTATAGGTAATGTAGTAGAAAGGGGCAAATACAATCCAATAGCGAATGCCAGCGCTTTAATTCCACATAATTCGATCATCACCGCGATGAACACTCCTACGATCACAAACTGCCAGTCAAGGTTATAGGAAAGGATACCTTTTGCAAGGGTGGCCATGAGTGTAGCCTGCGGTGCAGCGTACCTTGTACTTCCAATGGCATGGGTGATACCCTGGGCAACCATATCAGGCGTGGGCGTATCCAATACGATGACGACCAGGCCAATGGCAATAGACGATACGATGGCCCCGATAAAAAGGGCTAACTGCTGATACCTCGGGGTGGCCCCTACAATATATCCTGTTTTCAGGTCCTGAGAGGTAGCCCCTGCGTTGGCTGCAGCGATACAGATCATTCCCCCCACTACCAATGCCAGCGGTTCATAGAGTTTTCCACTCCAGCCGATGGCGGTAAAGATTAAACAAGTTCCCATGAGGGTGGCAATGGTCATACCCGATATGGGGCTATTGCTGGATCCCACAAGGCCCACGATGCGGCTGGCCACGGTGACAAAGAAAAATCCGAACACTACAATCAGTACGCCAATTAAAAGTTTCTGAAGAATTCCCTCTCCGGGTATTCCGGGAAGCACTGTCATCAAGGCTACCAGCACAAGGCTGCCAATAATAACCACCTTGAAAGATAAATCACGTTCAGTTCTGAGTGTTCCACCTTCTTTCGTCTCCTTCAGAGAGCCGATGCTCTCGCGGAATGAGCTGATAATCGTTGGAATAGTTTTCATCAAAGTAATGAAACCACCTGCGGCGACAGCGCCTGCGCCAATCTGACGGATGTAGGCAAAATATATGGCGCTGGCAGGATTTTCAAAAGTTTTGTTTATGGGATCCCAGTTTCCACGACCGCCCTCTGTCGCCAGGTTGGCAAGGTATCCCAGTTTGACAAGCTGCATGGCAATTACTTCTGTCGGAACTAACGTGCTTAGTAGCGGTATTACAGCCCACCAGGCTAATACCGATCCGGCTACCAGCACACCGCCTATTTTTGGTCCGATGATATATCCAACACCTAGATACTCGGGGGTAATCTCGGCGTTGATCGTGGATGAAGGCCAGAATTTATTGGCCTGGCTGGTGATGAATGTGGGTACTTCCGCAATCACGTGAAAAACTTTTTGGAACACGGCGTAGACTAACGCGATGCCCATTCCAATAAAAGCGGTTCTCGCAAAGACACCGCCTTTTTCTCCGGCCTGTAAAACTGAAGCGCAAGCAGTGCCTTCGGGATAAGGTAATATTCCGTGTTCCTTAACAATCAACGATCGTCTTAACGGTATCATCATGATAGTTCCCAGCATTCCACCAAAGGCCGCGAGTATCAAAATGGTGAGATAATTAAAATAACCTGCTCCCACACTTACGCCATCAGCTCCGGGAGATAGAAAAAGAAAACCTGGTAAAGTAAATACCACGCCGGCCGCGATGGACTCTCCTGCAGACCCTGTAGTCTGTATAATATTATTTTCAAGAATGGTGGTCTTCAGGAACTTCCGACCTAGTGTAATGGCGATAACGGCTATGGGAATGGAGGCCGAAACCGTAAGGCCCGCTTTTAATGCGAGGTACACGGTTGATGCCCCGAAGAGAACACCGAATAAAACTCCAAAGACAATTGACTTGATCGTAAACTCGGCGACATTTTGTTCAGGCGCGATGTACGGTTTAAAGGCTTTGATCTCTTCCATTGCACAATAAAAGTTTAGGTTATCGGATATCGCCCATCAATTTTCGGATCGGCTTACTAAAAATCAGAACAATAATACCAGAGATCAGCATCACTTTCATTACCACTCCAAAAAGATCTAACAGCAAAGAAGGATTTTGAGCGATAGTATCCGCATCAAATTCACCAGCAAAAAGTCCGGCGATGAGATTTCCATAGGCGAGCGAAATAAAGAATACCCCCATCATTTGTCCTACTAATCGTTTAGGGGAAAGTTTTGTTACGGCGCTAAGTCCAATAGGATAAAGACAAATCTCTCCAAACGTATGCAGCAAATAGGTCAGCGCAAGCCAGGTAGGCAAGGGTTTATCACCGCCAATGACGACTAAAGATGCTCCCATCATTACCGCATAGCCAAGTCCCATGAAAAGTAACCCCATGGAAAGTTTCACGGGCGTGGACGGATTCATATTTCTTTTTGCCAACCACACCCACAGCCAGGCAAATACAAAGGAGAAACTAATGACCGCCACTGGCGGAATGCTTTGCATCCAACTCGCGGGCATTTCAAAATTTCCGATAAACATATCCGTATATCGATCGGCGAATAGATTTAAGGATGAACCTTGTTGTTCATAGCCAGAATAAAACAAACCGGTTGTTAAGAAAAAGATGGCAATCACAATGACCTTCTTCCTTTCATGAGGTTCCAGGTTTTGAAACAGGAGAACGTACATAAAATAAGCGATCGCGCTAATCGGAATCAGGTATCCTAAAATTCTGGCGATCAATACCGGGTCAATGCTAAGGGTTTTAGTAAACAACAGCAGCAGCAAAATGATTAAGAAGGCGCCTACTACCCACAGGCCTGCCCGAATGTTTCGTTCACTTTTAGCGGTCTGCGCGTCATGGGTACTTACGGTTTCAAGTCCCGCCTGCCCCAGATTTTTCTCTGTCAGTTTAAATTGTATCAACCCGAGCACCATGCCTAATACAGCGACGCCAAATCCATAATGCCAATTTACTTTCTCGCCAAGGTATCCGGTTATGATAGGAGAAATGGCGGCACCCAGGTTTATGCCCGCGTAAAAAAGTGTAAATCCCGAATCGCGTCTTGCCTGTTCATTTGTAGAATACAATTCGCCCACGAGTGTACTAATATTGGGCTTTAGCAAACCGGTACCCAAAACAATGAGCAGAAGGCCGATGAAAAAAGTTTCCTGAGATGGAACGGCCATGCAGAAATGTCCTAAGGCAATAATACAGCCTCCATAAAAAACAGATTTGCGAAGTCCAAAGAATTTATCCGCTAACCAGCCACCGGGTAAGGCCAACAAATAAACAAACATCGTATAAAGACCATAAATCGCCCCAGCGGTTTGCTCATTGAGGGCCATTCCCCCATCTTCCAATGAGGCCAGCATGAATAAAAGGAGGAGGGCGCGCATGCCATAATAACTAAACCGCTCCCACATTTCGGTAAAAAATAAGGTCGATAGTCCCTTTGGGTGGCCAAAGAAACTTTTGTCAGAATCCATTAAGAGCAACGAAGTTTAGGTGAGGTCAAAGAGTCCAAAACATTCTTCTAAATTTTTCGAAAATAGAGCCTAAAATCCATTTAAGCAAATAAAACGGTACTGTCGGTTATGGCATAAAATTTTAGTGCAATCGATTGAAATGCTCTGATTATGGCCATATCTTTATAACCTCATTAACCGAACAAACGTATGTTAGAACTTGGCATTAAACCGATCAATTCATCCTTGAGGGATCTTGGTATCGCGAATGCAAAAGCACACTGGAATCTTCAGGTTGACGAGTTAGTTAAAATCGCCCTCCAAAAAGAGGGTGCTAAAAAAACCAGCACCGGCGCTATTGCCGTGGACACTGGGGAATTTACTGGACGCTCTCCAAAAGATAAGTTCATCGTGAAGGATGAATTAACCGAAAACGAAGTTTGGTGGAGCCAGGTCAACGCTCCCTTCGACCCCAACAAATTCGATCAGCTCTACATTAAAATGATCCGTTATTTCCATGGCAAGGAATTCTATGTGCGAGATTGTTATGCGAGTGCGGACTGGAGATACCGGATGAACATCCGCGTAGTGAACGAGTATGCATGGTCAAATTTATTTGTGTACAACATGTTCTTGCGTCCACAGGAAAAAGAATTGAAATTTTTTACACCCGAATGGCTAATTCTGAATGCTCCTGGTTTTAGAGCAGATCCAATCGAAGATGGAACCCGTCAGCACAACTTTTCCATCATTGATATTAAAAGAAGAATAATTTTAATAGGCGGAAGCGGATACACTGGCGAGATAAAAAAGAGTGTGTTCACCGCGTTGAATTTTATTCTTCCAAAGGATAAAGAGGTACTTCCTATGCATTGTTCTGCGAACACAGGACCAGAAGGTGACACGGCAATATTCTTTGGTCTATCAGGAACCGGCAAAACGACTTTGTCGGCAGATCCAAAAAGGAAACTCATTGGTGACGACGAGCATGGGTGGACTTCCGATAATATTATTTTCAATTTTGAAGGGGGATGTTATGCCAAGACAATCGATCTGTCACCGGAAAAAGAGCCCGATATTTTTCATGCCATAAAAAACGACGCGCTACTGGAAAATGTAGGCTTTAAAAAAGGGACGGATGAAGTTGATTACACCGATAAAAGCAAAACCGAGAATACGCGTGTAAGCTATCCGTTGGACCATATTGAAAATATCGCGACGCCTTCAATGGGCCGGCATCCGAAAAACATTTTTTTTCTGACATGCGATGCGTTTGGTGTATTGCCCCCGCTATCAAAACTCACCCCCGCGCAGGCGGCGTTTCATTTCATCAGTGGATATACGGCAAAGGTGGCGGGTACAGAAACCGGAATAACAGAACCTACCCTTACCTTCTCCGCATGCTTCGGCGCTCCGTTCATGCCACTGCATCCCACCCGGTACGCGGAAATGCTCAGCAATAAAATTCAGGAAGCCAACGTGAACGTCTGGCTGGTTAATACAGGCTGGACAGGGGGATCGTATGGAATTGGCAAACGAATAAGCTTGAAGCATACACGCGCGTTGATTTCCGCCGCGCTGGAAAATCAACTTCAGCATGTAACTTTTGAGACGCACGATATATTTGGAATAGCTATGCCATTAAGTTGCCCTGGCGTACCCGAAAAAATCTTAAATCCCCGGAAAACATGGGAAGATCCGGAAGCCTATGATCACAAAGCAAATGAGCTGGCGATACAATTTTTGAAAAATTTCGATAAATACGCACCAGCAACCGCTGAGGAAATTCTCGCAGGCGGACCCCACTCACGCATGACCGCTTAAAAATATATTAGACAGCGTCTGTATCCTCCGTTAGCAAAGCATACCCTGCCACCCCTCATTAAATGAGCGATTCTGTAAGCGCTGAGGGGTGGTAAAGCGACTGTGCTTTAAACATTTACAGTCGTTCGAAAAAAAATGGCCTGATTTTTTTAGCAAAGGTGGTTAGGAATTCAATTAAATGTTTAACAATAAATTTTAACAACCTATGAAGATGAAAAAAGTCTTAATACCCTGTCTTTTTATATTGGCGGCCGTGGTAAGTAAGGCGCAAACCAGTAATGCAATTACAGATGCGGATCTTGAAAAATATGCCATCACCATGGACTCTGTGGAATCGATGCAAGAAACTCTCCGGGAAATAGTGGCGGAAACTGTTCAGAAGAATACAGTAATCACAATAGCCCGATACAATGAGTTATTTAAGGTTACGGGTGATGAAGCTAAATTAAAAGAGGCTCAGGCAACCTCTGAAGAAATCACCTTCCTGAAACAAATTGACGATTTGAGGACGGTTAACCTGGAAAGGATCAATGCAACCTATCAAGCGCTTGCGAAAGACTATGTTGGGATAAAAGCATTCAATGCGATCAGAAAATCCCTTACCTCAGATAAAGATTTGAAGGCACGTTATGACACCGTTTCAAAAGATCTGGAATCAAAACAGAAGGGTGGGTAGCATTATTCAAAATTTTATTTTGAATAACAGAGCGTATGCCAAATCATACGCTCTTTTTTTTTGTCCTGAACTGAATTGATTAATTTTGCGGTTTATATGAGACTGAACAAACCTTAAACTGGGTTTCTTGGGTTCCTCATTAAACGATCATAAATGTTAATTAAGCTTCCAATTCCCTTTCAATCACTCTTTATTGATTTGATTTCCCTCCCTACCTCCCGCGGTAGGATGAGGAAAGTTATGTTGGCTATCTGTCTTTGTCTGGCTTCCATTATTTATGTTTCCGCTCAATCTGAATTAAGCGTACAGCCCGGGCGGTACCTCGATGATTTGTACGATAAAAATTTACCGTTCGATACCAGCCGTATCGTTGCAAAAGAACTTTCAAATGTTTTCATAGACCCCATGAACGGGTGGAAGGATTGGCAAACGGTAGACAACTATTACTTTGGAACGAACAGGGGTTCTCTGCCGATGATTGCTGATCTCGAGTCGCTACATCCCTATTTTAAAGATAAAATTGTTGAATTGATTCAGGTTTGCAAAGCATCGGGGATTATCCTGGCAGTGGTAGAAACGTACCGTACACACGCCAAACAAGCTGAATATTTTGCCATGGGAAGAAAATACACGAGCATGGCAGGCGGCAGCTCCAAACACCAGTATGGTTTAGCAGTTGATGTCGTACCTGTCGTAAATTCGGTCCCTGTATGGAATAACACGAGGTTGTGGAAGAGGATCGGGGTGCTGGGTGAACGACTGGGTTTACGATGGGGTGGCCGGTGGCGGGTGCCTTACGACCCTGCACATTTTGAATGGTCGGGAGGTACGTCAAGTCACCAGCTCGCAAAAGGGAGTATGGCGAAGATCCCGAATGCTAAATCGCAGTTGTATCCTTGCATCGAGGATGATATCAGAATATTAAAAGCATATTGGGACGCATGGGAGGTGGAACAAAGTGTTTTTGCCAACAATCCGATTTTTAATTCAGCCGATCAGGTATCGATGGAGTAGCTCTGGCTCATCCTTAGAACGGGTTGTGGAACTAAGTTCTGCTTGAAGATCAGGCCAGATTTTTCTAAAGGCACGTTCACCACCCCTGTCCGCGCCAGGGCGCTGGGGCGGTCCCCTCCTTGAAAAAAGGAGCGGAAAAATTTAAGGATAGTTACTGATTTTTTAAGATTCGCATTTCCACTCTGCGGTTGGCGTTGCGGGCTTCAGGCGTTATTCCGATGGCGATGAGTTGGGTGCCCCCGAACGCTTTTGTTTTTACCCTATTTTTGGAAATCCCTTTACTTACAACATATTTCTTAACAGCTTCAACGCGCTTTTGTGAA
>JBDSIM010000055.1:0-17912 GCA_039917935.1 Cyclobacteriaceae bacterium
GCATCCACAACGGCACGCTCGCGATCTACATTGCCCTCAGTGTTCTCGTCAGCTCTTCCATGGCCGTCCCACCGGCTATCTACAGCTTGCTCATGTTTTTCACCGCCGCCTTGTTTGGATACATGGTCAAGTATAACCGGGCGAACAAGGCAGTGGGATGATTGTCGCGTTTCGATGATGAAAAGGTACCATCATGCAACAATTGGGACAGAGATGGCCCCCCATGTTTTATTTTATTATCTGTCCGAATCGGTAACATCAGCACCATGAGAAAGGTCATAAAAAGATAAGGCAAGTTCACGGTCTGTTCCGCTCTAAAGCCAATGCTTTTTCATAACACTGGCTTCCTTTTCATGAGAAGTAAAGAAGGCACTAATTTTTCCAAGGGGATGAAATAACAATCATAGTACAACCCGTGCAGTGTAAGCGACATCGTAAAACACTATCGAGAATGCATAATAATGGCTTACCGAATCATTCAAGTAAACTCAATTCATGTAATGATAAACGTTCTTTTAACGCTGGCTTCGCTTGCATTATTCCTTTCTTGTAATAGGGCAAATGAGAATTCTCATATATAAATTATCATCGGCCCATCCCCTATCCAGAAAGTGACCTGATAAAAAGATTTGAATTTACTGCGGAACCAAGTCGCTATCCAGGCACGGGAACTGATATGCATTGGTGGACCTGGGGGTGCTGATGACGCCGTGTACATGGCGGATGATGACGGGAAGAATTTTGATGGTCCATGGAACTATGCGCACGTGTTAAAAATAACCGGCATTCCACCGAATCATCAAGTAGAAACCGTTACTTTTTTAATCGACATTTGCACGAATTACTGTATCCCCAAAAATAATGTTAAAATAAATTGAAATGTAAATCCGACGTCACTTGCAGTAAGATACCGGTGACTGTTTGTAGTTGTGAAGGTCAGCTGTTTTTACAACCATCCTGATCGCTTGAAACGAAAATATAGAAATAAACAAATACCAATTGTACATGCAATAACCATAGGGTAACTCCACTCCCATTGCAACTCCGGCATGTAAGAAAAATTCATTCCGTAAATTCCGGCAATCATCGTTGGCACCCCGATCAGTGCAGCCCATCCTGCAAATCGCTTTGCAATTTCGTTTTGAGAAATGCTGACCATCGAGAGGTTCGCTTCCAGTGCAGCGGATAATAATTCGCGTGAATTGTCCACCATCTCATTAATGCGAACGGCATGGTCATAAATGTCCCGGAAATAAGGCTTAGTTTCATGGTCAATGAAATTCAAATCAAATCGCATGAGCCGATTGCAAATATCAATGAGCGGGGAAACGGATCGCTTTACATCCAATAGCTGACGTTTCAGATAATATATTTTAGCCGTATTATCGCGTCTCAACTTCTCATGGAAAATATTTTCTTCTATCGCAGTAAGGTCGTCCTCAAGCGCGTTAATAACGGGAAAATACTGGTCAACGATCGCGTCCATTAAAGCATAAAGTGCAAAGGCAGGTCCTCTTAACAGGTGCGGTGTGCTTTCACATCTCGCCCGTACATCAACATAAGCAATTGACGAGCCGTGACGAACAGTAACGATAAAATTTTGACCAACGAAAAAATGAGTCTCACCCAGATCAACATGCCCCTCCTTTATTTGTACAGTTCGCAGTACAACAAAAAGAGTATCAGCATACGCCTCTATCTTCGGACGCTGATGAGCACGCAGCGCATCTTCAATCGCAAGGTCATGTAATCCAAATTCTTTCTGAATGGTTTTGAGCATCGCTTCATCTGGCTCCTGCAGGCCAATCCAGATAAACCGGTTGGGCTTTTTGAGCACTTCATTGATGTCCGCAATGTCTACTTTTGATACCCTTTTGCCTTCACAATATTCGGCGCAGTCAACAATCATGATAGGATATGTTTAAGACTTTTACGAGTTGGCCTGAACGACTGCCTAAGCACAAAGTTCGGTAATAAGCGTACTTCAAAATACAAAAACCTATTAAAGTTTGAAAAATCCTTGCCTAAATTCGATGTGTCAGTCGAGATCGCTACGATGGACGATTTAATGCTGCGCACGTTTTTAGGCCATCTTCAAGCGGCTAACATACCGAAGGATTTTGAACATGCTGACTTTTTTGAAGTTTCTGAAATATCCACAGGGTAGTCACCAAAGTAGTCGCTTATATCTGGAAATCAATGACTTACATATTCTGGAACCGGCGCTCTTTTTCTGATCACGTTATTTGACCGCAAATTGGGGCAGGCTTAAATTATCACCATAAATTACAACCGTTTATCATAAATTATGATTTTTAAAGACTCCTGTGAGGATCATTTGCCATTTTTTGCCTAACTCTCGTACTCATGCGATTCATACGCACAACCATAAACAAATGAAATTATTATTGATTGTATTTTTCTGTGGCCTTTTGATGACTGTCTTCGGACAGAACAAGGACGCCCGATATTTCGAAATGAGGACTTATCATTGTAATGAAAACAAAAGACCGGACCTGATCAGGCGTTTCCAGGATCATACGCTGCGCTTGTTCGAAAAACACGGGATAAAAAACATCGGTTACTTCATTCCCACAGATCAGAATAATAACAGCCTCACGTTTATCCTGGAATACCCCGATCAGGCGCAAAGGGATGTGCGTTGGAATAATTTCGCAAATGACCCCGAATGGAAAGAGGCTCAGAAAAAGTCAGAGGCCAACGGAGCACTGGTCGCAAAGGTTGATCAGGTCTTTATGAACGCTGCGCCGGAGCTGTCACCGGAAATAAAAAAATCTCGTCGCAACGAGGAAAGGATCTTTGAACTGAGAAAATATTATTGCTTTCCCGGTAAAGTTGAAAATATCAACGCCCGATTCCGGGACCACACGCTCAAGCTCTTCGAAAAACACGGTATGACGAATGTTGCGTACTGGTATACAGTTGAAAAAGATGGAACGCAGCCAAAACTGGTTTATTTACTTGGACATAAAAATGAGGATTCGGCAAAAGCTTCGTTTGACGCGTTCAGGAATGACCCTGAATGGGTCAAGGTAAGAGACGCTTCTGAAGCTAGCGGTAAAATCGTGGAGAAAGTTGAGTCGACGTATCTGAAGGCGCTTGACTTTTCGCCCCTTAAATGATAATCATTCAGGTGGCTTTGGCGTGTGCGAATTGGTTAGTATCAAACATATACTCAGTAAATTTTTATAACCCACTTTAATAGCAAGCTTTCTCCATAGAATTTTTCCACGTCCATTGTTGGCTAAAATGTTAAATCTCCAGGTAGCGCCATCGGTAAATCTCTAAACCAACGTTTTCTTATTTTACCTTTCTCACGGTTGGCAACGATTATGCGGTTTATTTGCTATCGGTCGATTTAACGATTGAAGAAGTCGATTAACTTGTTAAATTTTTTGGTCAGGGTTGCTTTATCATTAAATTCATAAAAAACCTAATAATTTTATGAGCGAAATAAAAAAAGAAGACATCAAACAAGAAGTGTTCGATCTATATGACGACTATGCCCATAACCGGGTTGACAGGCGCGATTTTATGCAAAAGCTTTCTACCTATGCTGTAGGAGGTCTTACCATAGCATCGCTCATGAGCTTCCTGATGCCTGACTATAGGGGCGCAAATCAAAGCAGAAGATCCCCGCCTAAAATCCGAGTACGTTAGTTATGAATCGCCAAAAGGGGGCAAAACCATCAAAGGCTTGTTATCAAAACCGGTTGATGCAAAAAGAAAACTTGGCGGTATTGTGGTAGTTCATGAAAACAGAGGTTTGAATCCGCACATCGAAGACGTGGCAAGACGGGCTGCCGTAGCTGGTTTCATCTCCCTTGCTCCTGATATGCTCACTCCTTTAGGTGGTTACCCGGGAACTGATGACCAAGGCAGAGAACTTCAAAGTAAACGTGATAGAAATGAAATGCTGGAAGATTTTATTGCTGCATACGATTACTTAAAAAGAAATAAAGATTGTAATGGAAGAGTTGGCGTTGTAGGTTTTTGTTTCGGTGGCTGGATTGCAAATATGATGGCAATACGTATTCCAGATTTGTCAGCAGCAGTTCCATTTTACGGAGGTCAACCTGCGAGTGAAGATGTTCCGAAAATAAAGGCTCCGCTCCTGCTTCACTATGCAGAGCTGGATACACGTGTCAATGAGGGATGGCCAGCCTATGAAAAAGCTCTAAAAGAGAATAACAAAACTTATACAGCATACATGTACGCGAATGGAAACCATGGTTTTCATAACGATACAACACCACGCTATGACAAAGCCGCTGCAGAGCTCGCCTGGAAACGTACAATGGATTTTTTCAATGAGAAATTGAATTGAGCAAGAATCTGAATCTGAAATATTCCTGGCTTTTTGTTTCGTGAGAGGTCAGTCGTGAGTGGTGAAGGGCATACGGCGCATGGATTCTGCCTTAGTTTCTAAATTGGTCATCTTCGTGAGTGGTCAGTCCTGCCTTGGTTCTAAATTGGTCATCTCATGAGTGTCAGTCGTGAGTAGGGGCAGCACGAGGTTAAAAAAACTGGTGGCGACAGTCAACAGGCGAAGCCATTACCGGTTCATTGAAACGGAGTGCTCTACCTGAGGTAGAATCAATTCAAGTGACCTTAAACAATTTTTTTTCCTTGACCCCTTTGGTAAAGTGATGCAAGCTGAAGAATTGTCAAAGCAAAGCTATGACACATTGGGAAGATTCGAAAAAGGAAAGAGCAAAGGTAAACTTACCCGTACCGATTCTTTATCATGGAAAGACAAATCATGGGTTATTGGAATACAGATTGTAATCCATGATGAATTTTTAAACACACCGCTGGTCATAGCGCTTTCCGGGGATGGCCAAAGTTTTGCTGCGTTTCAAAGAAATTTCAATGATGAAATATTCATCATTAGAAATGATTCATTGGTCAGTGATAAAAACAAATATGATTTCGCAGGGCGTAATTCCAATGGAAGTAAAATAAGAAGCATCAAAGCATATCAGGAATTCTGGCACAGTTGGAAAACTTTTCATCCAGATACAGGGGTTTATAAAACAAATCCTTAATTGTAAAACTATTTTTTAAATCAAAACATTATTTAATGCTTCTGGCAACTTTATCCCATAATATTACAGGCCATCAAATGATTTTTTCAGCTGTTTTCCAGATTCCTTCATCATAGTTAATCCCTAACCCAATACCCGCGGAGATAGGCATCCTGCCATCCACGATGCGGATGACGGTATGCCAGGAGGGCACTTTTTGATCGGGATTAAAGACGCACTCCTGCAGTCCATACAGGTTGGGAATCAGGGCTGCTACCTGCCAGAACGGTGCAATGAGGGGATCCGCTTTTGGCGTATGTGGCGCCATACCTTTGTTCCCATATTTTCGCGCAATTTCTGATACTTGCAAAGTCCTTAAAATTCCTCCGTTGTAATACAGATCGGGCTGCAAAATGTCGTATACGCTGTTTTGGGCGAGTCTGCGAAAACGATACATACTCGTATCCTGTTCTCCACCGGCAAGTTTAATTTTAGTTAGGGCTTGATTTACCTTTTTCATTCCCTCTTCGTCCTCAAAGTTGCAAGGTTCCTCAAAAATTTCTACGCCATAATCCTGGAGCATCCGACCTGCTTCAATTCCCTCTTCTGGCGTATAAGACCCATTGGCATCCGCATAAATAGTAATATTTCCTCCTAACTTTTTGCGCAATACGGGGATGTAACGTTTGGTCTGGGCAGCGTTTTCCCGTGTGTTGGTCATCCGACCTCCGATTTTAACTTTTACCCCTTTGGCTCCGGTTTCCGCCAGTTTATACAGTAGCTGATCCGTTATTTTCTCAGGATCACCTTCCCTGTTCCAATCGGAAATGTATACGCCATAATCTTTCCTCACAGGTGTTCCCAGAAGTTCATATACGGGTTTGCGTGCCATGCGCCCCAGCAAATCCCACACAGCAATTTCAACGGAGCCAATACAATTCCAAAGCGGCATCCCAGCATATTTATAATTGCTGTTAAGGCGGTAGGCATTATCAACCAGCATTGGAAGATTGCGCGCATCCTGATTCAGAAAGTGGGGAATAACCAAACCTTTTAGGAGGGAAGTAAGATGTGACATGCGGTCATTACACTGGGTAATTCCTTTCATCCCATCTTTCGAGGTCACGACAAGCATCCATGCTTCCCCGGTCTTGAGCAGTTCGATGGAGTGGATTATAACAGGTTCTTTAAGCGTGATAGAAAGCTTGGGAAAAGACCAGGATGGCAGCTCTCCGGTATCTTGTCCAGATCCGCCGGTGCTACCCTTTTTGTCATGCGCAAATAGGGCCACCGGACTGATGGCAGATAAAGATAATAATCCCAGTGAGTTATTGAAAAATTTCCTGCGTGATAGTTTCATAAGGAATAAATTATGTACTACAATATCCACCGCATCTTTTTAAAAACCCATCAATACCTGAATTTGCATATATGGAAGGTAACGAAAGTTTTCAACTATCAGGCAGCACCTGAAGAAGCCAGTAATATCCTCAAAGGAAAACCTCCTGCTGGATCCATATCCCTGCCACAAAAATTTCGCCTGCGAAAAATAAACCTGGTCAGGTGTGTTGAAAAATTCCAGCCCGTAGAAATTCCGCAATAAATCTCCCTGAACTAATTGAACAAACATCTAGTCCCTAATTTTCGAAATGCTTCGGAAATTACTCTTTGCCTCAGGTTTTTTAATGCTTGCCCTCACCTTGTTTTTCATCTTTAAGATTAAAATAAATTCTTACGCCACGGATGGAAGTACTATGCAAACAGGAAAAAACATTTCACAAAATATTGTATATCCTGTCATAGCCTCCAGGAAGAAGGTATCGGACCCAGACACGCTGGAATTACCTTGCTGCTCTCCGAAAAGGAATTAAATTCATTTATTAAAAAACCCGGAAAATATAATTCAATCCGGAGAGGAAAGGGCCACCACGTTGCAGGCCAGTTACAAACAACTCACGCCTGCTTATGAATGGTTGGAGGATGCAGAGATATATTCTATTCTGTCCTATATTCATCATGAAACGGAACAGCATAAAATTGAACCCTTATCGGATTTCCAAAAAGATAAAAATGATGGCGGACTCAGTGGAAGATTGGTGACACCCGTCAAAAAGTCTGGATTGAAAATTATCGGTTTACCAAACAATTATTCGTGATAACCAAAGTCGATGGAATGATCAGGAGGGTTACAAAGGCTTATTGATTTCAATACGAAGTCGGGCTCTTAAATTTTTAATCGCTGATGATGGCCTTAAAAGTTCTGAAGAAAAGAGAAGTTTTATAGCACAGGATCATTTCATCGTTGTCATATATTTTTCGATATCAATTTGTTTTTTTTTCCTCATTTTCCACAAAATACATCTCCACCTCCCCCATATTCTTCGCAAGAATTTTCCCCCGATATTGGCAATTGAATGAGCCCTTAACCAGGTGGTATGTTGCCGAAGAAATATTAACACGGCCGACTTCCCCACTCGATTCGAGTCTGTTGGCAATGTTAACCGTATTTCCCCAAATGTCGTAAGCAAATTTCTTACGCCCCACTACCCCAGCTACCAAAGGGCCACTGTGGATCCCGATGCGAAGTTCCCATGATACTGACCCTCTTTCTTTTCGCTTAAGATTATTTTTAGCAATATACTGTTGAATAGCAAGGGCCGCCATTACGGCATTTTGGGCATGGTTATCTATGGGAGTAGGTATACCACTGGCACACATGTATGCATCACCGATAGTTTTTATTTTCTCCAACCCAAACTTCTCTGTTATATCGTCAAAAGCAACAAAACACTCATTCAATTCCGCCACAAGATCCTGTGCGGATAACCCTTCGGCTATGCTGGTGAATTCTTTGAAATCAGTGAATAACACACTTACATTTTCATAATAGCGAGGTGTTGCAACTCCTGTCTTTCTAAGCTCCTGGGCTACTTGATCAGGAAGAATATTAAGAATCAGGCTTTCAATTTCACCTTTTTGCCTGTCAATATCATCCCGTTGAACAGAGATCTCTTCCTTTTGGTTAATGATTTCTTTGTTACGCAAAGAAAGTTCGGTGTTGGCGCGAGTTTTTATTTGGATATTTTTTAATAGAAAATACGCTGTCACGAACAAAAAGAACGTGCCAGCGGTAAGCCCATAAATTTTATTCCGTTGTTGCTGTAAGTTCACTTCCTGCAATTCCTTATCTTTCATTAACAGATTTATTTGTGCCTGCTTTTTTTCAGTATCAAATTCTACCTGGAAGCGCTGGATGGTCTTGGCATTATTTTCAGTGTACAGATTGTCTTTGATTCCCCCTAATATAGTCTGATAATGAAAGGCATTTTTATGATCACTTAATGATGAATATGTTGCTACCAACCCCTCCAATATGTGTTTGATTTCTTTGGAGCCTACGGTTTCCGCTAATTCCTTTGCATCGAAATAGGTTTTTAATGCTTTTTCGTAATCTTTTAAATCCCGGTACGTATCCGCCAGGTTAGCCAATGCAAAAACTTTTTCAAACTGGTAGTTATGAAACGATGCCATTTGAACAGCATCGGTCTGTAATTTTATGGCTTTGGTAAAATCCTTTTTCTTTGCATAAACTTTCCCAATAAAACTTAACGTGTAAGGCAAGGAGTTGTAAAAATGACCTTCTTCAAACGCAACCCTGGACCGATCGAAATAATATAACGCCTTGTCAAGTTGGCTTTGATTAAAGTAGATTTCACCGATATTAACACTGATGGTGCCGATCGCTTCCTGATCTCCATCTTCTTCACTATACTTTACAGCCTCGAGATAATATGGTAAAGCTTTATCCATAGTTACCGGATTATCAAAATAAGCAGCGCCCAAATTCCCCAGGGCTGTAGCAATCCTTAGTTTATTACCTGTTTTCTCAGCGGCTTTTAAGGACTTAAAATAATACTCCACCGCCTTCACGAAATTCCCGACATTGTGATAGACCGTACCAATGTTATTATACATATTAGATTGGCCATCTACATCGGAAATGGCATTAAAAATATCAAGAGATTGATTCCAGTTTGTTAATGCTTCGGGGAATTTTCCTTGCCTGTTGTAACACAGCCCGATGCTTTTATAGGCAAGTGCAAGGCCTCTTTGATATTGTATTTTTTCAGAAAGTTCCTTCGCCTCCAGTGCGTATTGTTGACAATCCTCCAAAGATGCATTCAAGTAGCTTTTACTTAGTTCCAGTAAAAGATCAACACGGTGGGTATCTTTTTTTGTATAGTTTTCTAAGAGATTATTCAAACTATCTACACCATCATCCTGTCCCCTCACGGATATGAATAAAATAGTAGAAAAGAAAAAAAGGGACCAACGGAGCATACAATCAGGGAATCTTAATTTCAGGTATTTTAGGTGTATTGGTAAAAGTTAGCATTTTTAAAATAAAAAAAGAGAGTTTTATCTCTCTTTTTTTAAAATAAATTTTTTTTCTATTATTCTTTTATTACTCTCTGAATAATAATGGTTGTTCCATAGGTTACAATTATCCTGTAAAAGCCAGGATTGAGGTTTGTAAAGTCAACCGCAAAGGTTTTATCGGCTGGATTGTATGCCTCATTTAAATTATACGATTTTAATGTGAGTTCATTGTATGCTTCCACCGTAATATCCGAACCATTATAATCAGAAATTTTGAGGTAAAGCATGTTTAATACAGGGTTGGGATAAATCGTAAGCGGTGAAGTATAGGAATCTAATTTTTGGCATCGATTAGAATTTGCGCTTGCCTCCGAAGCCATCGCGGTTCTTCTTCCTGATTCAATAGTCGTTAATGACCAGTAAATTTTGTTGCCATTAAAGAAAATTCTGAATGTACCTGTACCCGGCTCCAACAATACTGGTGTTACACCACTAATGGACCCTACTTCGCTTACAATCCTGTTATTTAAACCATGCGGCACATAAACAGTTGTCGCATTATCATTCCGGTAAGCAAAGTTGGCAACATAGGCAAATCCACTTGGATCACCGGTTAATTCTTCAATACAAATAAGTGATGGCTTTACAGCTTTGGCGCCCGAGCCTGATGGATTAACATATAAAGTACCAGTAACAACAGAGACACTATAATTACCAGGATTTTTAACAAATTCTACCACTGCTGAAACGGTATAAATACCAGGTTCTGTTAGGGGTCTGTCAAGGGTATAAATGATCTTGCTAATGACCGTTTGGTATGTATCCGTATATACGGAACCCGTATTCATAAATCCCGTAATGTCAGCGCCAAAAGATGGCAGTTCCTGGCCGTAATCAATGAACGCATTGTTTACCTTTACTTGTAAAACTGCGGGCTTTACGGTCAGGGAACCTGGTTCATAACTAACCCTGTAATTTTCAGATAATAAAGCCGCAGGACTGATGTAATGAGGGGATTCGCGGACATCATAACCAGTAATAAAGTTTACTGTAAAAATATTGCTGATACCCGTTCCTGTGCTCAGGATATCCGTAGAATCATTTAAAATTACGATGCTATTATCCATTTCACCGTTTGCCAAAGCACGACTGTTAGCTAATGCGCGGCTATTGGCAACAAAAAAGTCGATCGTATTAACCAGGGCTGCAGTGTCATTATTAACAAGCCATTGATAAGGAAACCCATTAGCCAGCGCACGGGAGTTGGCAAGTGCGCGGGAGTTGGCAAGGGCACGGGAATTAACCAGTGTTCTGCTATTGACAATTTGTGAGCCCACCATTAACTGTGCCGTGTCGAGCTGAAAGTCGTTAACGGTAAGCATATACCCATTAGCCAGCGCTCGGCTATTCGTTACACTATTACTGCTGATAAACATATTCGCCAAAGCTCTGCTATTTGCCAAAGCCCTGCTATTGGTGGATAAGTCATCAATATTGATAACTACAGAATCCGCCAGACGCACCGCCAGGTAATCGTTATACTTGTGATCCCATACTAATTTATTCATGAAAGCACTAGGATCTGCAATGGTTGAAGTGTACAGGTAATGGTAGGTAACCTCCGGAATTCGTTCTCCATAAGTAACAACCAGATCTTTCGGCTTGATAGTGATGGGGAGAGGATCAATCATCAGGAATGCAGATTCAACAATATTATAATAATAAAATTCTTTCAGAATACTGCTTATGGTTGATGTATCAGGCTTTACCTGGTATTTGCCTACGGAAGAAATACTATTAAAATCTGCGGCTTTAGTCTTTTCCCCGATAATAAAATTAACATTACCAAGTCCCACACTATCAGCTGAAACGCCAACTGGTAGACCACTGATATTTACGTGAAATGAAGGAAGCGGTGCCCCATAGGTTTTATGGTATATAGTATCCCCCAAAAAAATGGTAATGGTTTCCTTTTTTATTAAATAAATTTTGTTTGAATAACCACCATCATTGGCACCAGGACTGGAAGGTGGGTTGTATATAACCAGGTAAGGATTTCCAATAAAGGGACCCACACTTACCATTATTGTCCCCTCACTAATACTTTGGATAGGCAGTTCCTGTGAACCTAAAAATACTTTAGAATCTTTCGTAAAATTTTCACCAAAAATCGTGAGTAGAAATTCTTGCTTACCCACAAGCACGTCAACAGGCGTTGTATTCCAATTGATTACTATTGGACGTGGCGACGCGAATGACAGTATGGATCCGTAAGCTTGCATAAAACCGAAGCCCATTTTATAATCAAAAGCCGCATCACCTTCTTTTTTTAAAGTTCCTTTTTTAAATAATGCGTACACGGTATCTGGTGAAAAGCTTCTATAAAGAATATCTCTACCTCCCTGGAGAATCAATGCAGCAACTCCGGCAGCATGAGGGGCTGCAGCTGAAGTACCGGAAAATCTTTCGAAACCAGTAACAGCAGTCTGTACGCGGTCAGGAGCCATAAAATCAGGCTTGGCTCTACCAAGTGATCCTCCAAGAGATGAAAAGGTTTCTGGTTCTAATATGCCATTAAAAGCCGGCGTAGATGTGTAATTTACAGCGCCAATGGTTATGGCGCCAGTGGCATTAGCATGTGCCACGATCGTTGAGGCAACTATGCTCTCATTTACTTTCGTGTAGGCATCCAACTCACCACGAAAAATAACATACTTGAATTTAACAGGCTGGCTACTGGTTTCATTTACAATAAGAATTTCAGCGGCGGCAGTTCCGGTTATAGTAAAGGAAAGAACTTCAAGCGGATCTTTACCTATGCTAACACTATTGGATCCTTTTCGCTTTCCATTAGACAAATCAATAACGTATAGGTCAAAATCATTTACCGCGCCATCCGTTCCCAGGGAATAAAAATCTTCATCCCACTGTAAAACAATGGTATAAGTACTGTCATTTACGGTAGGCGAAAGTTTTAGCTTTTGAAATCCAGTGCCATTCCTGAATTTATGTGCGTATACCTGTTTACCGGAAGGTAATGTATACGGCATAGCAGCAAAAGTTTCTTCAAAAGCATTGGATCCAAAATTGCCTGCAGATGTCAGGTATGTCTTGCCTTTTGCTTTCGCATCATTCACCGCCTGTGCCACGAGGCCTTCTTTATAAAAAGGTTCTGATATGTACGTAATGTCATCAACTATAACATCGCAGGCAGGTTTACCATTAACACCAGTTGCCAATTCCGTTACGCCCTTAGCGAAATCACCCACAGAAATAAAACCTGTTCTGAAAGCCATCATAGACCCTGGAGCAACATCATGTACAATTTGCATCATGGCCATTCCTTCATCACTACCCCTGGAGAAAAAGTTTTTAGGAAAATCTTTTATGACATCAATACTATCTGGCAAGTCGCCGGTTACTATAGCTTTCTCCGGATCGTTTCTGTTCATGTAACTATCCGATAAAACGCCAACCTTTACGCCCTTACCATTGATCCCCGGAAAGGCATTTCTTGCTTTATCAGACAGCATTGCCTTATCTCCTTCGGAAGTAACGAGTCCTGTATTGGTTAATGGTTGGTAGACCGGACGCAAGAACCTTATCCGGGATTTGTAATTCTCAATTTCATTTAGTTTCGCAATGGGGTAGAATCCGGAAAATACTTTACTGAACTGACCATAATCAATTTGTTCAAATAAATTTGGCAGATTCGCAAATAACCATTCTTTATCAGCTACAGATAATGCCATGATCTCAATCAGTACCTGCTGTGATAAACTATCAAAACGGTAAATATTATTAGGGCAAAGCTGATCTTTTAAAATAAAACGTTGATACAAAGAATTCAATTCCGGGCCAAGAAAGGAATAATCCTTTCCAGACGGATCGAATGTATAGCATGGTTCAGGCTTAATTATTTCGTTGTCCTTGCAATGCTTGGAATTAATACTGGCATTTATTTTCTGTATTTTGCCATTTGGCAGAATTATCGTCCATTCTATGACCTGACGTGGCTCAAATTCTTTGGAAAACACATTTGACTGACGGCCATTTTTGAACGTATTAATGGCGCTGAATTTTTGTTTTTCAATTAACGTATAACTGTTTTCTACAGAGACCGTGACGTCTCTACCTGGATTATCATAACCAAAATTTGCACGGTATTTTCCATTACCAATGTATTCTATACATTCTAGCAAGGGAACAACATCTCTTCTAGTCTGAGCAATTGATGCTATTGGGATTGCATGGAGGAAAATAATGGCAATTGTTAAGAATTTTAACGGTTTCTTACACGGTGGAAAAGAAGAATCTTCCATAGTTTCGGAGGTTAAAGGGGGGTTCAAACAAAAATTAATTAAAATAAACAGGGATATATATCCTTAAAGGCCAGTCAGTAACCAATAAATATTAAAAATGTTTTACGCTGGTAAGACTTTTCATTAAATATAGATTTTAAGGACTTAATTACAAATGTTACTTTTAGAACTGGATGATAATTTTCTTAAAATGGGAGTTTATTTTAAAATGGGATTAATTAAACTTATTCCAATGATTTCATTCAATTTGGCAACCTGCTGATTTTGTTTTCGCAGCCTCCGGCAAAGAATCTTCATTATTTCCCTGATAACCTCGCTCCTGTCCGCCATGATTTCATAAAACGCCTGCTGATCAATGCGAAGCAAGACACTATCCTCTAAGGCTGTTACAGAGGCTGACCGGGGCTCTGTATCCAGTAAAGATAGTTCTCCAAAAAAGTCACGAGACTTAAGAATGGCTAAAGTAAGCGCTCCGTCATGCACTTTTACAGAACCTGAATAGATAATAAACATACATTTGCCCACTTCATCTTTCTGAACTATGGTCTCATCCTTTTGAAAAGATACCTCATTAAGAATATGCGCAACATCAACCAACAGGTCTTCGGCAGTTTCACGAAATATTTCCGTTGTTTTTAATGCCATTACTTTTTCAATCGTGATGAGTTTGGATTCCATAACAATTTTTGTTTTTCCATAACGGTAATTGAGTGAAGGGTCTTCCGTATTTTCAGCATACAATTCAAATTCAGCTAATGAAAAGCGAGCTGTTTCCCCCAATATAGAGTTATTTCGTGCTTTCACTATCTCCAATTGATCGAGTAAAGGTTTTACCTTGACCTGTCTTACACAATAGGCTGCAACCGCCTGCGTCCAGTCAATAACAGATGGACAATCATTACCCGTTATAATAGCCAGAAGGTAATCGTCAGTTTTCAATTTACCAATCTTATATCTGGCATTTAATATTTTTAATTGGTGTGCTGCAGGAAAATCTTCCAGTAAAGGCAATATTAGAGCGGAAAGATCTTTTTGTGCAAGCACATCAATGATCTCCAGCGCGTTGGCAATCTTATCTTTATTCTTCATCTGAAGACTTTCCCATATGTTAATGATATCATAACTATCGTACAGAAAAGAAAGCAGATACAGCAGTCGTTTTTTAATATAAAAAATCTCAATCCCTAATGCTCCTATCAAGAGGTCAATATCAGATTTCTGTAATAAACGGCGTGTTTTTTCGAGCATTTCAATGCAATTCAGAAACCACGTAGCATCCGCCAGTTCAGCGTGAATAACTTTTACAATTACTTCCTTTTCCTGGGGCATGGGGCTATAATCACACCTAGCACAACTGTAAAGAATTTCATTTCTGACGATAACCTGTTTGTAGTAGAGTTTGTCCTTAAGAAAATTAATAGATCTTTCTCCTCCTATTCTTCCACATACAAAAATAATCCTCCGTAGAAACAAAGGATTATTCTCTATAACAGTAAATTCCGGAATCAGAACATCGATCACATCCTCTCCCGTTTTTATCAGTGAATTCATGGCTACTTGAAAAACCTGAGGCGTATAGAGGGATTTGATCATCTGTCCGAATAACCGGGGATGTTTTATTTTTCCAGCTGCCTTCAAAGCTTCTTTCCGTACATCCATCACCTCATCGTTGAAAAGTTTTAATAAAGGATGATAAAAATTATGAATACCAACTTCCCCAATAACCTGAGCTCCAAAAGCGCGACATTTCGGGTCAGGGGAATTGACGTACTCAATGAGTCTTTGCCCTGCAATTATAATCCCATTAATTCCTCCATATCGTATTAAACCGACTAAGGCACCCGCCTGAATCTCATCATTATCATTATCAATCAAACTACTCACTTCTTCCACTACGTTTTCTTCGCCAAGAAAGCAGTATGCTTTTATAGCAAGTTTCTTTATATCCGGAATGGGTTCATCAGTAATTCTCTCTTTGACCTTCTGTTTTAAGGTTAACGTTTTCTGGAATTCAATACGGGAATAGATCTCTCTTCTGACCTCAGGTAAGGGATGTATTAACAACCGGCCAAGGATCTCATCACTGTTTGGATTTTTATCTTTACAAAGCAGGTCCAGTGCATACAAAACTTCGCCGGGATAATTACTTTGGATCTTTTTTTGAACTATCTTTAAAGTCTGAGGATTATTAAGCTCTACCACTCCACCCTCTACAATTCTTTTCTTCAATAATTCTTCCAATGTACGCAAATATCCCTTGTTGATCCTAGGGATAAAAAATATCCATCCCACCACAACAAGCAAAAGTAAAAAACCATACTGCACCAAATCGCCACTCCCGCTATAAGTTAATAGGAGTATTACACCACTCAATAAAATGGCCATTGTTTCTACATTGCCAAGAATAGCCTGTCCCTCCATTTTGAGTTTGCGCCCCAGCGGCTGAAGCAATGAAATAAAACTCGTATTATATAATGAAGAACGAAGCGTTTCATTTACAAACATGATAACCACCCAGGTCCACACCAATAAAAATGTTGAATTTGAAAAAAAACTTCCGAGTAACGCTGATAAACTAATAAAGCCTAAGAAAAAAGGTAATACAAACAAAGTAACTTTAATGCCAAACCGTCTCTGAATGAAACTGTAAAGAAAAGTTTTAATAAAAAAAGCAACAAACTGACCAATACCTAAAATAATAGCGATAAATTTAACTATTTCCACTTGATCCTTATACCCCGCATCAACATGGCTGAGGAAGGAAAACTCAATAATACAGAAAGCCGTTACAGAGAAGAACACAGTAACAGATAAAGTAAAAATGAATTCTGATTTAAAGAAATCAATAATGAAATTTTCCTTCCTTATTACTAATATAGCTTCAATCTCATCTTTTTCCTCAGTAAGCTCAATGAGCTTATTTCCATAAACGATAATAAATAGAAATAGTAAAGCAATTAATAAACCGGCACCCGAGATATAAAGCAGGTTGGCAGCTCCTAAAAAAGGGACAAGGCTTGAAGCAGCAACGTAACCTATAATATTTGCCGGAATCTCCGAAGAACTAATCAATCCAAATAATCTCTTCCCTTGCCTGACATCAAATAATAATAAGGCTAGTCTATTAAAACCATCCGTTACAAAATCCGCCATTACTCTGTGAGAAACAACTAAGGCATATCCTAACCAACTCACCTCATTTGTTATAAAGCCCAATCGTAATAAAAGAATTATTCCCAATAGGAAAAATGCTTCTGCAAGAATAACCTGCCTTTGGGAAAGGACTTTCACTAAATATTTAGTAATAAAACTTAAAGTGAAGAGGATTACACCCGTAGCAATAAAAACATACGGTAATTCACCAACAGAATGATTTGAAAGAAAGATGGCATTAGCTGTTATAAAAAACAGCGCCACAGAAAAGAACTGAAAAAATGAAAAAATTAAAAGTAATATTACAATCCTCTCTTCACCTTTCCGCAGGTTGAACAGGTTATAAATTCGTGTTGGAAACTTCCACAATAGATCCATCCAAGGAAGACTTTAATTTTAATAAATGCAATTGTTTTAAAGCGTCCCGTTTACGCTGTGCGCTTTTTGTGTAGTATTTATGCTGTTCAAAAAAGCTGATCTGCTTCCTATTATATTCTTCTTCAGAACTGATAATACGATTAGCAAACCATTCTCTTTTCAAAGTTTCCGAAATGGTGAAGAAATCATTTCGGCCCAGGTAGTCCAGGTCCGCATCGCACATAATCTGTTCTACATGGTTTTTTGGAGTCTGAGGAATTTGTGTACACATAATGATATCCGCGATTATGTGAATTTGTTCAAAAGAATATTCAAAAGAAGGCAAGATACTATGGGCAAATTTGGCGGCAACAGGTTCATTATGAAGATATTGTTCAATAAAACCAATATCATGCATAACCGCAGCAGTACGTAATAATTCCAAATCAGTACCAAAGATATTTTCCTCGCGGCTTAGTTCTTCCACTGCATTACAAACATCGAAGGTATGATGAACACCGTGATAAAACAGGTTCAAAGGAAGCTCTTTGTCTAATAGATCAATCACAAATTTTTGGACTCCCCTAAAATTCATAATGCGAGGTTCACCGAAGTAAGGTTTTTTTTTAAGAATATCCAAAAACACTTTCCG
>JBDSIM010000056.1:0-13374 GCA_039917935.1 Cyclobacteriaceae bacterium
TGATGGCGGGAGTGCAAAATAAAACCAAGGTCCGCGGCCACATAAGAGCGTATAACTGTACCCAGGTTCATAATACTCCCTATGGATTGAAGGCCTTCAGAAAAAGAAACACCGTCCAATGCTGTAGGAACTGATTTAAAAGTACTAAGGACGTTATTTGCTTTCATACCCTTTTCAAAAGGGGTATATTTCTTAGGATCGAAAGTATCCGTGTGCGCCATCCCCCCGGCCATCCAGAGGAGGATTACGGTATCTGCTTTGGATTTAATTTTGGGTTTTGCACAAGAGCTTAGCATGCTTGCTGGCATACCAGCAGCAAGCGCAGCCAATGTGGCCGCACTGGTTTTTTGTAGAAACTCTCTTCTGTTCCAGCTATTATACATAACCTCTTTAATTACTTCAAATTACGATATTATCGCGAATTAAAATATTATTTGAAACTCGGGAAGTAGCATTACTGCCCACAATAGGTCTTCGATATCATCATCCGTCGGTGATTTTCCCAATAATTTCAGGGCGACATCTATCTCCGGTTTTTGCGGGTGGCGCCCCAGCGCTTTTTTATATATTTCTGTAACGGTTTCTTCCGGAGTCTGAAAGCTTTCCTTCCATTTTTTCGCACCCGCTTCCAGGGCGCTGTTGAAGACATCTCCATTGGTGAGTTCAAGGGCTTGTAACAGATTTCCCTGTGAAGATCTTGTAGTGGAAACATTCTCACGATTAGGACGACCCAGTGCCGTTAGAAACAAATCGTTTTTTACCAATGATGCCCTTGCGTATGGTAACGTGTTGTTGGTCGCAGGGGAAGCCTTGAAAGGATTATAGATCTTGATCGTGTCGTGGTATACCGGATAAACAACGGTGCTCACAGCGTCAGCAAATTGCTCGGCTGATAGCCTGCGCCGATGCATTCCTTTGAAGACATAGTCCGCGGCAATCACATCATTTTCATTTTTTATTTCAATGGAGGGCAACTGGTAGGTTTTGGAAGTAGTGATTGTGAAAATGAGATCTTTCAGGTCATTATTATTGTCCACAAAATTTGAGGCGAGCCAATCAAGCAAATCCTGGTTCCACGGCTCATTATCCATCAGGTCTACGGGTTCAACAATTCCCCTACCCATTAACTGCGCCCATATCCGGTTAACAATAGTTCGGTAAAGCCGCCCATTTTTGGGCGTGATGAGATAGTCGGCAAGTTGTTTTAATTTCTCATCCACCGTAAGGGTGCTATCAATCTCTCCCAATTCTGAAAAAATAATCTTAGTACCAGCCATTTTTCCGGTGGGCTTATCACAACGGTTAATCTCCAGGGTGGAGTCAGAAAATATATTGGCAAAGGCATAGGCTTCAGACAATTTCCAATCGCTGATAAAACTATCATGACAGGAAGCGCATTTTAGATTGAGTCCCAGAAAAACCTGGGATATATTCTGGGCTGCCTGCATCTCCACGCGCTGACTGGCATTCACCGTGCCGCGCCATTGAATGCCCTTTATAAAACCGTCAGATTTTTTGTCCGGGCTGATAAGTTCCCTGACAAATACATCGTAAGGTTTGTTGGCCTTTAAGGATGCGTATAGCCAGTCCGTGATAGCAAATCGGCCTCCGGTTATGTAGCCAGTGCCTGTGTAATCATTTCTCAAAGCGTCATTCCAGAAACTCAGCCAGTGTTGCGCGTAGTCGTCGTTGCGGGCAAGCAATTCTTTCACGAGCAACTCACGTTTACCGGAATTGTTGTCTACTACAAAAGCCGTCACCGTTTCGGAAGGAGGTAACAAGCCAATGATGTCGAGATAAACGCGTCTGATAAAGGTATTGTCATCCACAACCTCAGGCCATGAAACCTTTTTACCTTTAAAATATACGTCTACAAATCGGTCAATTGGGTTTGCTAAACCTGGCTGATCCGGTGGAAGGGCTGGCTTTCTGGGGGCTAATTTAGCTACCCGGTACACACTCTTTTCATCCGCATTATCAGGCCATGGTGCACCTGCTTTTATCCAGAATTGCAGTGTCGCGATTTCTTGTTCCGTTAGCTTTTTGCCTTTGGGTGGCATGGACTCTTCGTCATCGCGGGGTAACAAAAGCCGCCTGATCATTTCACTTTTTTCCGGGCGCCCCACTGCGATCACGGCGCCAGATTCGCCGCCCTTCATGACAAATTCTTTTTTGTCCAGCCGTAGTTCACCTTTTATTTTTTCCGCACTATGGCATTTATAACAATTGTGAGCAAAGATTGACCTTACTTCCAGATTAAGGTCTGCCTGCCGGCTTTTATCCAGTGATTGGTTGCCGGCAACAGTAAACTGCGCTAAATCGAAGTCAGGATTTCGGGGAAAGTCCTCCGTAGAATTCCAGGGAAGAACACTCGTCAGGAAATCAGGACCATGCGTTAAGGACGCTCCAAAATGTCCGGCTAAAAAAACTCCCACTACCGTAAGGGTGAGGATAGCCCGATAAGTTTTCAGGAGATTCCATTGCTGATTCCGGACGATATACCGAAGCAAACCAACCGTCATGACCGACAAGGCTGCAGTGGCCATCCCGGACCATCTGTGGATGGTAAGTATACTACCGCTGTATTGATCCTGCTCCTCCAGAAACCATCCTAAGATAACGGCAACCACAGCGCTTATCGCCCCGATGATGAGAACAATATTGATCGCCGATCTCAGTTCAGGTTTTTTGCGGTTTATCGTAAAGCACTCTAATATCAGGGCCACTATCAATAAACCAATGGGAAAGTGAACAATCATGGGATGCAGGCGCCCGAGAAACTGCCAGAGCCAGAAATTGGCCGGGATTAAAGCGGCCGTCATCACGTCCGTTAAAAAGAAACTTTCGTATACATGCTGAAATGAAGACAATCCGGCAAACCATAGATTTAGCATCCCGTAATATGTTTAAAAAAAAAAGATCTTTCAAATGTTTTTTTATAACGTCAATATGCCACGCTGTTTTCGGATGATATCTTTCCAGTGCTCATTTCTATTATTTCTCAACCCACTCCGCTCCTGTCATGCATTTCAATTTCAACTTTCTACTGTCAACTTTCTGCCCTGTTCACCGTTCGATAATAAGTATTTCGCTGAAAAATAATCTAATCAAAAAGTCCGCCAGCGAAATATTTCATTCCCGAGTCACACGCGACAGTAACCACTGCATAGTCAGGACCAAGTTTCTTTCCCAACGCGATGGCGGCGACAACGTTAAGTCCACTGGAGGTTCCGGCTAAAATGCCTTCTTGTGTCACCAATAATTTAGCCATCATCCTGGCATCCGTTTCGTCGATTTCAAGGATTTCATCATACTGGTCCTTATGCAGCAGCGGAGGAATGATTCCCACCCCGATTCCTTCAATTTTGTGACTGCCTTTAACACCCGTGGATATCAGCGGCGCAGAAGCGGGTTCCAGCGCAACGACCCTGGTAGCCGGATTCTTTTTTTTCAGTTCCGTGGCCACCCCGGTAAGCATTCCCGCAGTGCCAACCCCCGCACAGAAAACATCAACAGGGCGGCCGATATGATCCAGTATTTCCTTTCCCATTTCCTGATAACCTTTCAGCGCATCAGTGTTGTAAAATTGATCTGGTCGAAATGCATTACCCGAGGTCGTAAGCTGTTCAACCATCCGCGTCATGTCTGCGAATAGTTCAGGGGTAATCTTTCCATCGACACTTGGTATGACCACCAACTCCGCCCCAAACATTTCCATGGATTTGAGTTTCTCCTTTGCAAAGGCATCTGACGATACCGCCTTAAAGGAATAGCCTTTTGCAGAACAAACAAGCGCGAGTGAAGTTCCAGTACTACCCCCCGTAAATTCAACGACGGTCATGCCTGGTTTTAATATGCCTTTCCTTTCAGCTTCTGAAATAATGGACAAGGCCATCCGGTCTTTGTATGAACCGGTGGGATTAAAATATTCAAGCTTCAGGTAAATGGCAGCACAATTTTCAGGAACAATTTTCTTTAACTGCACCAAGGGTGTGTTGCCAATAGCATTGAGAATACCGTTCTGCAACAACGAATTTGTTTTCATTTGAAAGTAACTGTTATTAAACTACGGGAATGGTCTCTTAAAGTAAGAAAAGTTACATTATGAGTTTCGTTTTTTTTCTGAATATTAAACAGGGTGGCTCAAATGCGTTAGGCTGCTATCGATAGCCGTCCTATTTGTCCATGGCTCGATCCGTAAACCCACCCTTCATAGCTTTAATAAACCAGTTAAAAGAATTCAACCAGCAATCTCTGTATTTTTTTACACCTTGACCGACACCCATTTCCCCCCGCTGTATGAAAAAGTTAACGACTGTCATCCTGGCCATTACATTTTTTTTTGGAAGTTGCACCACCAGGGATAGTATTACAGGCACTACCGAAATCACTAAATTTCAGGACGGCAAGAGCGGGGCCGTATCCATCACGTGGGATGATGCCACCATCAACCAATTCCGACAGGCTCTACCCATTCTGGATAACCTCAAGATGCCGGGTACATTCTACATTAACACCGCGCATATACAGGATTCCGAAATTCCGGCCAAATTTATTGGAAGACCTATTGCCGATATAGTAAAAGAGACCGCCTCGAAACCTACTGGTAAATCCAACTTATTCGAACGGGCGTCCGCGCTGCGTTTTACGGGACTAAAAGGGGCGGTTGAGTATCACAACAACGCGGGTACATTATATGAGAATGAAAAGTATGATGAAGCCTACAAAGTTATCGATGAAGCTTATGCTAAAATCAGAAAAGAAAAGCCGAAACCGAAACCCATGTCCCGGCCCTCCAATGATCACATGGTAAGATGGAAGGAAATTAAGGAATTCGCTTCCCGCGGTCACGAATTTGGAAGTCATACCATTTCACATCCACGCCTTTCTGTATTGGATGAAGAAAATTTGTTGTATGAACTCGAGAAGTGCAAGGAGGAAATTGGAAAACAGCTTGGATCTGATCATACTTTTTCCGCAGAATGTCCCTTCGGAACGGAGAACGAGCGTGTGATGGAATATGCCTATAAAGTTCATCCCGCACTGAGAAACAGAATGCCGGAACCCTTCCTGGAAGAATTTAACCGGAGCAGCAAAAGGACACCGGGAACATCCAATAAGGAATATATCCAATGGCAAAGAGGTCCGCTTACAAAAACTCCCATGGACCTTATGAAATCCTGGGTTGATACGCTTTTGGTCAGGGATAATGTCTGGCTTGTATTAACATTTCATGGTGTGGACGGAATTGGTTGGGAAGCCAAACCTCACGAGGAACATGCGGAATATTTCCAGTACATGAAAGAACATGAAGATAAACTTTGGGTGGCTACCTTCAGGGATGTGACAAAATATATCCGGGAACGCATGGCGGCGAAAATCAACGTAAAAGAAAATGATGATCAGATTATTCTGTCAGTCAATCATTCCCTGGACAAAAGTTTATACAATTACCCGCTTACCTTAAAGACGTACGTACCGGAAGACTGGAAAGATGTTACTATAAAACAGGGAGGTAAAACGCTCAATGCGAACCCATCGAACGATGAAAAAGGAACTTTTATTCTTTATCAGGCAATGCCTGGGGGAGAAGATGTCGTTATTACGGAGTCTTGATGTTTTGATGTGTTCAGCTGTTGATGTGATCAGGTGTTGATGTTTTGAGGCGGTGTCGGATGAACACCAAATCCATTGCAGTGGCTTGAGAGGCTAAGGTGTTGCGCCTTAACCTCTTAAAACAATTTCCCTCACGCCTTGCGGATAGGACGTGGGTTGCATATTGAACCGTTTTTCAAATTTTGAAGAATCAAAAAAATAATCACGGTCGTACTGATACATCATTTCAGGCATTTCTTTCATAAAAGGAACAAACAACCCTATTACTTTGATCATCCACATAGGCAAAACGGAGAGTTTGGAATTCACTTTCATTTCTCTCATAAACAACTCCGCCATTTCCCTCCCTGTAAGCTGATTTTTGTCGGGTGGCAAATGCCAGACCTGATTAAAGGCGTCGGGTGTATTCCCTAAAAGAGCCGTAGCCCGGGCCGCATCCGTTGTGTAAGTAAAAGAATGTTTTTTATCGCCATCAACAAACCAGTTTGGCTTCTTACCTTTTTTCAGATTTTTATACACTACTTCAATCAGAAAACTTTTTTCATTATCCGGACCATAAAAATCCGCGGCCCTGGCAATGAGTGCACTCAATTTCCCGGCCTTTACTTCATTCATAAGCAGATCAGCGATCTCCCGCCTAACGGCACCTTTCCTGCTCGGAGGGTTTATAGAAGATTCCTCAGTCATGTGGGGTATAGTTTGGATATCGTACAGGTAAACGTTATCGAAAAAAACAAGCTTCGCATGGTGCCTGGTGCACGCATCAATGGCAGCACGCATGAGTTTCGGCCACTTATCCTGCCAGACTTTTATGTTGTAATCAAAGCCCACTAAAAGATATACCACTTCCGACCCGGCCACCGCCTTTTCAACTGTGAGTGGGTCCGATAAATCACCCGAAAATAATTCATCACTTTCATTCACTTTTTTGGGATTCCGGCTTACCAGCCTGATGCGTTTGCTATACTTTGATAATTCTTTCGCCAGGATAGAACCGATCGTACCGTTGCCGCCTAATATGGTATGCAGGGGTTGTGTTGAGGTGTTCATCTGTTTCTGTATTCGTATCGAATAACAATGTACAGATTGTATATGTTTTGAACTTGTTTACGTGTCGGTATAAAGAATTAAACCCGACCTCACTTAGATTCCAAAGTGTTTATAAACATTTTTCCTTTTTTGGTTAACATAAGTAAATATTTTCCATACGGTGTAAATTTTAAGACTACTAAGAATCAAGGAACAATTAAGCGGGAAGAATAAGTTAAATCCCAAACATGGGCTATGAGAAAAGGTTACACCAAAACGAAAATTTGTTGAGGATATATACCCCTGAAAATTTTGAATTTTCTCTAAATATCCGTACTTTATTAACTAGTGTTGCCACCAGATCCCATCCTTGGCGAACAAAGAAAAAAGCGTTTCTCTACCGATGTAATTCCTTTACCCCATTTTTTAAAGCGTATAGTGCTTTTACCTCATCGCTTGACAACGATTTGTTGAAGAGGGCGATGTCATCCATCATTCCGATAAAATCACCGATTCCCAGGCGCATCGTTGCTTTTGCGGGATCCCAATTGAAGGCCTCCCTGATGGGACCTGACTGGCCCCGATATTCTCCATTCAGGTAAAGCTTTGCTCTACCGATACTATCCGTGTTTAATCCTTCCCAGGTGAGTACCACATGCGTCCAATGGTCTCTTTGAAACGGAGGTTGTGAAATCTTTAATATTCGCCAGAAAAATTCTTCGCTTGCGCCAGCTTTATTTTTAGTATCCCATACTTTCTGATCACCATATACGCCTAACCGAAAATCAGGAGGCAGGTCATTTTTTGTAATGTCGACCCAGATGGCATCGCTTGCGTAATATTTGTCAGTGAGTTGAACGGGGTCGCAATATTGACCCGGAATTTCATTGGGGTCAAGACTCATCCATAAGGATAGTGATCCGTTAAAATTATTTTGTTTGTAGTCTACATTGTTTTCCAGATTGTAAAATACACTGTGGGTATTGGCTTTTGTAAATTGAAGGGCAGCGCCATATTTACCCTTGCTCTTTGCCGTGGTTAAGGCGGGTGTTCCTAGTCCGGCCTTGGAAACAACACCCGTTTGATCCGGACCGCCTTTGAAGTTGGCTGTGTATACTTTCCTATCACCTTTACCGAAATCCGCCTCAGCCCCATTTTCATTGTCAAAAGAGACATGAAAAGTCAGTGCGGTCGACAGGTTTGCATTGGACTGTTGCGCCGTAAAATCACTGGTATTCGGCTTTTTGTCGTATACAATTCCTCTTTCGGATGGTTTAAATTTATCCCCGTTATCCGCCAGTAGCAAAATCAACAGGAAAGTAATGGATAAGGATATTGTTTTCATTTTTATATATTTTTATTTTCAATTCATAAACAAATACGGGCGGATTTCTTCCGTGCGCCCTGTAGAATCTATATTTGAAATAAAGTCTTTCCGTGGAAGTTACTTCCACAACTTAGTCTGTGTAAGCAGGGCTATTGTAGCCGGCTCGTCCAAAGAGGGGTTAAGATAAGGCCTTGCCATGAGATTTTCTAAAGACGGAAATAATCCGCCGGTAGTCGGACAGGCTTTCCGCGCCAGTACCCAAGGCCCGTATTATTCTCGCGCGGAAAACTACAGGTGGATTCTCTCGCTCATTAAGACCCATCAATACGGTCATCAATTGGCAACCTTATTAATGGTTTTTAACAAAGATTTAGCACCCTTAGCATCTCCCCTTACCTGCCAGATCATAATGCCGGATGCTTTCTGCATCGCCAATTCCGTTTTCTTCCTGATGGTAGGTATACCGTTGTAATATATGATCTTGCCATCAGCCCTCGTCCATTGATCTACTTTCTCAGCCCCGCGAAAGGAAGAAACTATTTCAGCGAAATTCATACTCATGGCGGGTGAGGTAAGTTCAGGCCCATAGCCATATCCATAAAACGGCACCCCCAGGGTCATTTTT
Organism: Cyclobacteriaceae bacterium; assembly: GCA_039917935.1. Lineage (GTDB taxonomy): Bacteria > Bacteroidota > Bacteroidia > Cytophagales > Cyclobacteriaceae > Chryseosolibacter. Next base: position 8,598 of record JBDSIM010000056.1, read on the forward strand.
TCTTTTGGAATTTTTCTTTCGATACCAAAGTATTCCAGATCCTGCACGGCATGTTCATACGCAGCGTGCGGCCCCGGCTTCTCAGGTCTCCATGGACCGGTGCGGTCATAACTCATGACATTCACAAAATCAAATTGTGCCAATGCCTTGTCCGTGAACTGATCTTTGTAATAAATAGCGATGGCTGCAGTAATTAATTTATTATGTTTTTTTAGTGCCTGTGATAATTCGACGATAAAGTTCTCATAGTTATCATCGATATCACTCCCTTCAAGGTCGACGTCAATGCCGTCCACCTTTGTGTTCAGGGCCACTGCCAGGAGATTGTTAATGAACATGGCCCTTTTATCATCCTGCAAAAGGCGGCGATACTGAGTTTGCTTGGATCCACCTCCTATGGAAAATAGCACCCGCGCCTTTTTCTTGTGGGCCTTTTCAATAAAGGGTTTTAACCCAGACAGATCCTGTGTAAAATTTCCAAGGGAATCAGGATTCAGAAACCATAAATTAATATGCGTCATGTTCTTGAATGGAACTCGTTTGGTGGTTTCCATAGCCGATCGCATGGAATAATAACCCACCACTTTAAACTGATTGTCGGATTTTTGGCCTTGCGCTTGAAATAGAAAAAAACTAAAAAACGAAAAAAGAAGAATTAATTTTAAGCGCATATATAAAATGAATGTTTCTATTTGACATCGGGTACACATGGGCAATCAGTAAACCACCGATTCGGGCATTAAACTGGTTTCATTAAGTTTCAATTAATAAATCATTTGGTAAGGAGGTATCCATACATGATTTATAATTTCAACCTGACTCCCAGCCGTATTAATCCGCCTGTGATAAAAACACAAAGCAGCGCGAACAGAAAAGATTTTAACAAGCCTACACCGCCCGTTACCATCAAATCGGGTAACCCTATGCCGAACGCGCGCGTAGTGGCGTAGGCAAAATAAGGAATGAGATAGCAAAGCAATGTATCGGTGCCTGCAGGGCGTACTACATTAAAGTAGTGGTCTTTTCGTTTCACGTCAGCAATCCAGTATATCACCAAAAATGCGATTAATGTGAAGGCACTGCAAAGAAATAACCAGGCTGGGGTTGCGCCAAGTTTTGCCAAACCCCAGTAAGGACGTGTTACCACCGACAATCCTATTAAAATCACGGAAAAAGCAAGTAAGACAATGGTCAATGTTTTATTATCCTGGCGCGTACGGTAATGACGAAAGATCATCGAACTTAATACGCCACCGAGGGTAAGTGCCACAAGGGTTCCCCCACTGATCGGACTGGGAATAAATGAAACAAAATCCGGCAGTAAACCGGCATGTGAAATCATGCTGACGAGGCAAAAGAAGATCCAGCCACCCAGAATAATGTACAGGTTATTTTTTGCTCCGATAAAAACTAAACTACTGGCCATATAAGACCAACCAATCAATCCTAAAATTCCCCACCACTGAGGTCCAAAAGTTCTGATAGCGTCATCCTGCCCGCCGCGATAGATAAAAGCAAATACGATCAGGGTAATGACACCTACTGCCCTGGCCAGATTCACCCACAGGGTATTGGCATTTTTTGGATAACTATTCCAGATCAGGATAAAACAAAGGCAGCAAACCGGATTCCAAATATAACGAGCCATGCCCGTAGCATTCGCGTTGAACGTTTCACCATTCACCAGAAAAACCCCCATGACCACCAGCGCGAGGGTTCGCCATAAAACGTGTTTTACTAATGGCCAGTCAGTATCCCCTTTTTTACGTCTGTTTTCAATGGCATAGGGAATAGAAAGTCCCACAATAAAAAGGAAACCCGGAAATACGATGTCCGCCAGACCAATGCCGTCAACCCCACGATCGACGTGCCCCAGCCATGCGGGTATATTGGTCAATGACCACAGATCATTTACAAAGATCATGAGCATCATGGTAAGTGCCCTGAGGATATCAATGGAAGCTACCCGCGTGAGGAATGTTTTTCCGCCTGTGTCTTGTGATCTATCCTTTGCAGTCGGGGCTGATAAAATGGCTTCTTCTTTCATTGTCTGGAAATTTTTCAAGCGATTCTTGTAAAGCAAATATCGAAATGAATCCGTCCCTTCGAAACCCCAACTTACCCGCGGTCATCCAATCAAAGATTTAATATACGGGATTGATTATAAAATCAGACGTGTGTACTGAAAACACTGATTTATTTTTTACAGGAGGCAGAAAACAATTTCAAGGGACTTTATAATGGGTTGGAATTACGCCGGCTAAATAATTACCAGCTTTCATGAAAAAAATTAACCCTATCAAATCCGGCTCCCTCAGGTAAAATAATTCTCTTAACTTATGATTTTTTATGGGCAAAATTCATACAATATTATTTTCGCGTAAGCACTCAAACTTCGGAAGGCATTTTTTCATTTTTTGTTTAATCTTCTATAGTTGTCAGTCTGAGTTCAAAGAAAACCGGACCTGGAGTGTATACAAATCAGATGCAGAAAGCAGTAGCCATTCCCCGCTGAAACAAGTCAACAAAGAAAATGTAAAGCAATTGGCGTTGGCCTGGACATTCAATCCCGACGATGCGCGAAACGCCTCACGGTTTGGCAACAGTGAATGCAACCCCATTGTCATAGACGGCGTCATGTATGCTACCTCTGCCAGGCACCGGCTATACGCGATTAATTCCAGCACCGGAAAACACATATGGTCATTTGACCCTTTTGACGGAGGAGAAGGCGGAGGCGTTAACAGGGGTGTAGCCTATTGGGAACAGGGAAACGACAAGCGCATTTTATATACCGCGGGAGATAATCTTTTCGCCCAGGATGCCGTGACCGGCAAGCTGATCACGGATTTCGGGACAAACGGAAAAGTAAGCATGAATGTTGGCCTGAGGGGTGATCCTGCATCCATTTCTGTGATCCCCACATCCCCTGGAATTGTTTTCAATGACCTCTTGATTATCGGCGCTGAAGTTTCCGAATTGTACGGCGCAGAACCCGGCGATATCCGGGCTTACAATATTAAAACGGGTAAACTGGAGTGGACCTTTCATACCATCCCCCACCCCGGTGAACCTGGATATGAAACCTGGCCAAAAAATGCCTGGAAGTATGTCGGCGGTGTAAACGACTGGGCTGGAATGAGCTTGGATAAAAAACGCGGTATGGTATTCCTGGCACTGGGTTCGCCCTCATATGATTTTTACGGCGCGGACCGAAAAGGAGCAAACCTCTATGGCAATAGCATTGTAGCGCTGGATGCCCAAAGCGGAAAATACATCTGGCATTTTCAAACGGTTCATCATGACCTTTGGGATTATGATCTTCCTGCCCCTCCTAATCTTATCACCATCAAAAAAGGTGAAGAAAAAATTGATGCTGTCGCGCAGACCACGAAGACAGGATTCATTTTTGTGCTCAATCGGGAAACCGGTGAGCCGCTCTTTCCTGTTGAAGAAAGAAAAGTTCCCGCCTCCAATTTGCCGGGTGAGCAGGCCTGGCCAACCCAACCCTTTCCCTTAAAACCCCTGCCCTATGCGCGCCAGCACATGACAAAAGACGATCTCACTCGTTTTTCGCCAGGAGCTTACGATTCCTTATTGGCAAAATTTAATTCCATGCGGTATGAAGGCCTTTTTACGCCACCCGATTTGAAGGGTACTTTAATGCTACCGGGAACGAGAGGTGGCTCCAACTGGGGTGGCGGTGCATTTGATCCTGCCACGGGGGTGCTATACGTCAAGTCCAGCGATTCACCTGAAATCGATCACATTCAAAAAGTTGAACAAGAGAATAGGAAAGCGGTAAAGTCAATTTTTAATCAGGGGAAATCGCTGTACATGAAATATTGTGCCACCTGTCATGGAAGGGACCGAAATGGAGTTGAACCGGTTCATCCATCGCTGCTCAATCTAAAAACCAAACTCAGCAAAGAAATAGCGCTTCAGAAAATAAAATCAGGAAGTGGCCGTATGCCCTCATTCTCCGCCATTCTTCAGGGTAAAGAAGAAGCCATCATCGCCTTTCTATTTGAGGAACAGAATGCCCGGCCCTCCCAGGGAGCAGCGGATTTATTTGAAATTCACAATAACCGTTTGTCGGTAAAAGAAATTGAAAAGGATTCCATGGATACCTCAGATATGTACCTGAACATGACACCCTTCAGTCACTGGAATGATCCCAACGGCCACCCTGCTATTAAACCGCCATGGGGTATGTTGAATGCCATCAATCTTAATACAGGTGATTTTGAGTGGAGAATACCGATCGGAAATTTTCCGGAACTGCAGGAGAAAGGCGCCCCCGAAACGGGTGCTGAGGGCTATGGGGGTCCTATTGTAACTGCCGGGGGATTGGTATTTATTGGCGGTACACGCGATAAAAAATTCCGGGCGTATGAAAAAGAAACAGGCAAACTGTTATGGGAAACCTCTTTGCCAGGCGTTGCCAATGCTACTCCTTGCACGTACATGAGTGGTGGCAAACAATACATCGCTGTCTCCGTTTCCGGACACAAAGAAAATCCCTCCGGCGTTATTATGGCGTGGGTCTTGCCTGGGCAATGAACTCCTTTTAAAATTCTTACACTTGGCTCTTGTCTGTTGTGGCTCAACATCAACAACAGATACTACCCCATCAGAGTCACGTGTGTCACGACTCTGAGGACTGAATGCATCAGAGTCCCCGAGACGGTGACTCTTACTCCCCCCCCTTCAGATTTTTCAAAACTATATTCCTGAAATCTATTGGCTGGCCCTCACTTTGCAGAGCAATGAATCC
>JBDSIM010000057.1:0-7146 GCA_039917935.1 Cyclobacteriaceae bacterium
TTGTATCCCGGGAATAGTTCATTGAACACACAGTATAAATCAACAGTTGCCTTCCTATATGGCCTTCTTTTATTCTGTCAATTCTTTGATTGACGAATGGGAAGCAATTTCCTAACTTTAAGGTATATGGCTTCCATTGCACGCAAGCTTGGTTTTTTTTCAGCGTTGATCATTCCTGCATTGGTCATAACCGGTTTCTATCTCGGCGGGTACTGGAACCTGATGGCTATGGGATTTTCTTTCGTCATTATCCCCCTGGTCGATCAACTGGTGGGCCTGGATGCTTTCAACGTCACCGAAAGTGAGGCAAAGATCCGGTCAGAAGAATTTTATTACCGATTCGTTACCTATGTGTGGACGTTTGTCCAGGTACTATTTATTTTTTGGGGTGGGTATGCTGTAATATCGAATCAACTCCATGGCTTTCTTGAATGGTCTGTATTTTTGCTCAGCTTCTCACTTGTCACCGGAGGCATCGGTATTACTGTGGCACACGAACTTGGACATAAAAAATCTTCCCTTGAAAAGCTTTACGGAAAGGTCTTGCTGATGACGGTTTGTTACATGCATTTTTATATAGAACACAATCGCGGCCACCACGTGGCTGTTGCCACGCCTGACGACCCTGCAACAGCCCGCAAAAATGAAAATTTTTACCAGTTTTGGATCCGGTCGGTGTTCGGAGGTTACAAGCATGCCTGGACCCTGGAGAAAGAAAGCCTTCGGCGAAAAAACAAAGCGGTTCTCAGCGTATATAATGAAATGATCTGGTTTGCTGTTCTTCCCCTGCTTCTTTGTTTTTTACTGACCCTGGTAGCCAGTTTTATCGCTGACAGAATTGCGTGGGAAGTATCCTTATTTTTCTTTGCACAAAGCTTTCTGGCTTTTACATTACTGGAACTTGTAAACTATGTGGAGCATTATGGAATTCAGCGCAAGGAAATTGCGCCAGGCAGATATGAACGGGTAAATCCTGTTCATTCATGGAACGCAAGCCACCTCGTCAGCAATTTTTTCCTCTTTCAGTTACAACGGCATTCCGATCACCATGCATTTGCTTATAAAAGGTATCAGGTTTTAAATCATTACGATGAGAGCCCTCAGCTCCCTTTTGGATACCCTACGATGATTATGATTGCCCTTATTCCCCCCGTTTGGTTTACCATTATGAACAAACATCTGGAGCGCTGGCAGGGAGCGAATCAATGGGCACCTGTTTAAAAAGGCTCGCCGAAAATTTTCCTGAACAATTAAATATTTTCTGATTGTAACTTCGCACCGTAATACTCACGGTTCATCCGCGCGATGTTGGACACACTAATTCCTTTCGGACATTCCGCTTCGCAGGCTAAAGTGTTGGTACACGCTCCGAAGCCTTCACTATCCATTTGCGCAACCATTTTTTCTACCCTTGATCGTCTCTCCGGCTGGCCTTGTGGAAGTAAAGCAAGCTGGGAAACCTTTGCGCTCACAAACAACATGGCTGAAGAATTTTTACACGCGGCAACACAGGCACCGCATTGAATGCAGGAAGCCGCGTCAAATGCTTTGTCGGCGTTAATCTTGGGGATAGGTATTTCATTCGCATCGGGAACACCACCGGTATTTACAGAAATGTATCCTCCTGCCTGCTGAATTCTTTCAAACGACTCACGGTTTACGATCAGATCTTTAATTACCGGAAAAGCTCTTGCCCTCCACGGCTCTACTGTAATAGTTTCTCCATCTTTGAATGTGCGCATGTGAAGCTGGCAGGTTGTGGTTTGCAAGGGGCCGTGCGGACGCCCATTGATGTACATGCTGCAGGATCCACAGATTCCTTCCCGGCAGTCATGATCAAAGGCAACGGGTTCTTCACCTTTCGTGATCAGGTCGTTATTTAAAACATCAAACATTTCCAGAAAAGACATATCCTGTGAAACATGATTCATTTGATAGGTTTTGAAGGCACCTTTCGCACTGGCATCTTTTTGCCTCCAAACCTTGAGTGTAATTTTCATTGCCTTCGATTAATTATCTTATTTCCTTATTTCCCTTATACCTCTATACCTCTATACCTCTATACCCCTATACCTCTATACCTCTATACCCCTATACCTGTGCCCTATACCCTATACCTATTTATAACTACGCTGGGTGAGTTTAACATTTTCAAAAAGCAATTCCTCTTTGTGCAGGGTCTCTGCCTGATTATCCCCCTTATATTCCCAGGCTGATACGTACGCAAAGAGGTCGTCATTTCGAAGCGCTTCGCCATCGGCAGTCTGAGATTCTTCCCGGAAGTGACCCCCACAGGATTCGGATCGGTTCAGGGCATCATCAACCATCAGTTCGCCCAACTCAATGAAATCCGCCACGCGGCCAGCCTTTTCCAATTCCTGATTCAATTCATTCTGACTGCCCAGGATATTAACATTCTGCCAGAATTCATGTCGCAATTCCTGTATTCTGCTTTTCGCTTTCCGCAACCCTTCTTCAGTACGTGACATGCCGCAGAAGTCCCACATGGTAAGGCCCAGTTCACGGTGTAGATGATCCACTGTTTTATGGCCTTTGATGCTGAGTAATTTCTGAGTTCTGGCATTCACATTCTGGAGGGCCTCTTTAAAGGCAGGGTGATCTGTTCCAACCATATCGCTCCAGCCAATATTGGCGAGATAATCTCCGATAGTATAGGGGATAACAAAATAACCATCAGCCAACCCCTGCATGAGTGCACTGGCCCCTAGCCGGTTCGCTCCATGATCGGAGAAATTGGCTTCTCCCAGGGCATACAATCCAGGAACATTGGTGGATAAATTATAATCAACCCATAGCCCACCCATTGTATAATGCACGGCGGGAAATATCATCATCGGCGATTCGTAGGGATTGTCGCCAGTGATTTGCTGATACATATCAAAGAGGTTACCATACTTGGCTTCGATGATTTTTTTTCCATCGCGTTTAATCGCATCAGCAAAATCCAGAAATACTGCGAGGCCAGATCCCACCCCTTTTCCCTCATCACAGACGCTTTTGGCATTTCTGGAAGCTACATCACGGGGAACCAGATTGCCGAACGATGGATATTTTCTTTCCAGGAAATAATCCCTTTCGGATTCGGGAATGTTAACGGCGTCCTTTGCTTTCAATCCTGGTCGCGCTGTTTTTGGAACCCATACCCGGCCATCGTTACGCAATGACTCTGACATCAGGGTAAGCTTCGACTGGTGATCGCCGGAAACCGGAATACAGGTAGGATGAATTTGCGTAAAGCACGGATTAGCAAACAAGGCACCTTTTTTATGCGCGCGCCATGCTGCGGTGACGTTAGAACCCTTGGCATTGGTTGACAGGAAAAAAACATTTCCGTAACCACCAGTACATAATAATACGGCGTGACCGCTATGGGCTTCTATCTTTCCGGTGACAAGATCCCTCGTAATAATTCCACGTGCTTTTCCGTCAGTCGTTACGAGGTCAAGCATTTCCGTGCGGTTGTACATTTTAACCTTGCCATTCGCGATCTGCCGATTTAATGCACTGTAAGCGCCCAATAGTAACTGTTGACCTGTCTGACCACGGGCGTAAAATGTTCTGGAAACCTGCGCGCCACCAAATGACCGATTATCCAGTAATCCACCATATTCCCGGGCGAACGGAACGCCTTGTGCAACACATTGATCGATTATATCAACACTTACTTCAGCCAGCCTGTAGACATTGCCCTCACGCGCACGGTAGTCCCCACCCTTAATAGTATCATAGAACAGACGATGAACACTATCCCCATCGTTGCGATAATTCTTTGCAGCATTGATACCGCCTTGCGCCGCTATGCTGTGTGCCCGTCTGGGGCTATCCTGGAAGCAAAATGCCTTTACATTGTAACCTAATTCCGCGAGAGAGGCAGCTGCTGATGCACCAGCCAAACCAGTTCCTACTACAATAATCTCATACTTACGTTTATTGGCGGGATTGACAAGTTTCAGATTAAACTTGTGCTTCGACCATTTTTCCGCTAAAGGCCCCTCAGGGATTTTTGAATCTAATTTCATAATACTGACGACAAATCAATTGAGATACATGTAGATCGGAATGAGTGCAAATAACGCAGGCACTATCACAGCAAAGGCTACTCCGATAAACCTGATAACAGGATTATATTTAACATGGTTTAATCCGAGTGTTTGAAAAGCACTTCCAAATCCGTGGAATAAATGAAAAGCCAGTAACACCATACTGACCACATACAATATAACGAACCAAAGCTCTGTATATGCCACATCCACCACGGAATAGAGATTTTTGTATTCAGTTCCGTCATAGCTGGCAGTAGGGATACCGCCCCAGTGCATTTCATACCAAAATCCCCGCAAGTGGATCACGAGAAAGATAAAAATGAAAGTACCCAAAATTCCCATATTCCGGGAAGTCCAATGCGATGAATTATTGTTGATCGCATATCCCTTCACCCCACGGGCAGATCGGTTTCTTCTGGTCAACAGAATGGACCATATAATATGGATTAATATAAGCGCATAGTTCACATACGAAATAATGACAATCAGAGGATTGGAAGTCATAAACTGGGCATATTGATTAAATGCCTGGCCCCCATCGCTTTTCATTAATTGAAGATTGCCAATCAGATGAACGATCAAAAAAAGTATGAGAAAAAGGCCAGTCAGGGCCATCACTAATTTCCTCCCGATCGTGCTGGAGAAAAAATTCGTAAACCAATTCATAGTTCTTTAACTGGGTTGGGGTCGCCAAAAATACTCCGACGTGTTTTAGTAAACAATTTAGTTGGTCTATTTTAAAGTTTTCCAAATAAGCCACGTTTTGCCTTGGAGTGAAACCACCTTAAAGCTTTTCAAAAAGAAGAACAAGGAGAGCAATGACAACCAGCATCACTAATAAAAACCATTCTCTCCGGAAAAAGTTTGCAATCATCCTAAACATGTTTTTCATATTATGGGGTAGGGTACTAAATACCCAAGAATCAGGCCTCCTTTAGTAATATGTTGATAGTAAATATGTTAAGTTAAATTGATTAAAGAAATAATGTCACTTCCTGTCTCAGAAATGAGAAAAAATCCCGATTTGAGATTTTAATATTATCGGTTTCAGCAACAGTTTTAACCGTTTGGGATGTTAAAGTTACCGGGCATGGCATTAACTTTACGGTTGACAGCCACTTCTAATTTCTTACATGTACCTCATCTTAGACACGGAAACTACCGGTATTCCGCACAATAAGACTGCCCCTATCTCTGAGGTTGATAACTGGCCAAGGGTTGTACAATTGGCCTGGCAGCTTCATAATAAAGAAGGTAAGCTGATTACCCAGCACAATTTTTTGATCCAGCCCGATGGCTTTGACATTCCCTATAAAGCAGAGCAAATACATGGGATATCTACCAAAAGGGCACAGGCAGAAGGTCATGCCCTAAAAGAAGTCCTCGTTTTATTCATCGAAGACCTCGCCAAAACGTCTGTGCTTATTGGTCATAACATTGAATTCGATATCAGCATTCTGGGCGCTGAGTTTATCAGGCAACAATTTGATATTGAAATACTTCTTAAACCAGGCAAAGTTGATACCGGTATCGCCTCCATTGAATTTTGTCAGATGTCTGGCGGAATCGGCGGAAGGTTAAAGATGCCACGCCTTGTCGAATTGCACGAGAAACTTTTTGGAAGAAATTTTGGCGATGCCCACGATGCCTCCTATGACGTAGCCGCTACTGCCCGGTGTTTTTTCGGATTAATCACAAAACAAATCGTTACACCTTTTGACGATACTCCTTATCAGGATATCTCTTACGAAGAACCAAACCTTGAAGCCGGAAATGACACCAAAAGGGAGAAAAAGAAACAAGCTGGTTATTCCTTCACACAGGAAAAAAGCCCTATTACAGACAAACCTTTTGTACACCTCCACACACATTCCCAATACTCCGTTCTTCAGGCAACGCCTGACGTAAAAAACATGGTGGTAAAAGCCAAATCGTTGGGTATGCCTGCGATCGCGATTACAGATCTTGGCAATATGTATGGCGCGTTTAAATTTGTGCGGGAAGCCATCAATCATGAGATCAAACCGATCGTGGGTTGCGAGTTCTACCTGGCTGACGAACGGAGGAAACTAAAATTTACTAAAGACAATCCTGACAAACGGTACCACCAGGTTTTAATCGCCAAGAATAAAAATGGTTACCACAATCTGGCGAAATTAACTTCACTCGGCTTTACGGAAGGCTTATATGGCATACATCCTCGTATCGACAAGGCACTGGTTGAACAATATAAACCGGACCTGATTGCTACAACTGGAGGACTAAACTCTGAAGTAGCTCACCTCATCCTTCATGTTGGGGAAAAACAGGCAGAAGAAGCTTTTAAATGGTGGCATAACCAGTTTGGTGATGATTTTTATATAGAGCTCAACAGGCACGGTGTTCCGGAAGAGGATCATGTGAATGAAGTCATGCTTCGGTTTGCGGAGAAATACAGCGTCAAATATTTTGCTGCCAATGAATCTTACTATCTGGACAAGGAAGAAGCCAACGCCCACGATGTTTTGCTGTGCATTAAAGAAGGTGAATTCAAATCAACACCGATTGGATACGGGCGAGGTCATCGATATGGTTTGGTGAACGATCAGTATTATTTTAAATCGCAGGATGAAATGCGATCCATCTTCAGCGATCTTCCGGAAGCCATTGACACCATCACAGAAATATTAAATAAGGTTGAAACCTATAAACTTGAGCGCAAAGTACTTCTTCCGAAATTCGATATTCCGGATGGATTTGCAAGTGAAGATGATTATCTGCGTCACCTCACATTCGAAGGAGCCAGGAAAAAATATGGTGAGTTAACCCAAACGTTAATTGACCGCCTTGATTTTGAGTTGGCTACCATCCAGAAAACCGGTTACCCCGGATATTTTCTGATCGTTCAGGATTTTACTTCCAAAGCCCGCGAAATGGGTGTAAGCGTGGGGCCCGGCCGTGGTTCCGCAGCCGGATCCGCTGTAGCGTATAGTATCGGAATCACCAACGTAGATCCCATAAAATACGATCTGCTTTTTGAGCGTTTTCTGAATCCGGACCGGGTCTCCCTTCCTGATATTGATATTGACTTTGATGATGAAGG
>JBDSIM010000058.1:0-18132 GCA_039917935.1 Cyclobacteriaceae bacterium
CAGGAGGTAGGGGTAGGGGTAGGTATAAAGGTATAGAGGTATAGAGGTATAGAGGTATAGAGGTATAGAGGTATAGAGGTATAAAGGTATAGAGGTATAGAGGTATAAAGGTATAGAGGTATAGAGGTATAGAGTATAAGGAATTAGGAAATTTACCAGGTGAGTAATAAATTTTTAGAACCGGAGTTCCTTTTCCCGTCACTCAGACTTCAAATTTCAAATTTCTATTTGTCGAGCTTAGAGAAGTCAAAAGAGGTTTCGAGGAACGCTGTGGTAAATTTTCCGGATCTGAAAGTAGGATTATCCATGAGGGCGATGTGGAAGGGTATCGTTGTTTTAATTCCTTCGATCACAAATTCTTGTAAAGCGCGTTTCATGCGGGTCATAACCTCTTCGCGTGATTGACCGCTGACGATCAGTTTGGCAATCATAGAATCATAGTTAGGTGGAATGGTGTAGCCTGCGTATACGTGGCTGTCGATTCTAACGCCATGGCCACCCGGCATGTGCAGGTTGGTGATTTTTCCTGGTGAAGGACGGAAATTATTGGCAGGATCTTCGGCGTTTATCCTGCACTCCATTGCGTACAAGTTGGGATAGTAGTTGGTACCTGAAATCGGGACGCCTGCGGCAACCTTGATCTGTTCTTTGATGAGATCGTAATCCGTTACCTCTTCGGTAATGGGATGTTCCACCTGAATACGGGTGTTCATCTCCATGAAATAAAAATTGCTGTGTTTGTCTAACAGAAACTCGATGGTTCCGGCGCCTTCGTATTTAATGGCTTTCGCACCTTTGATGGCGGCTTCACCCATTTTCTCCCTTAATTCCTGACTAACTGCAGGTGAGGGCGTTTCTTCAACCAGTTTCTGGTGTCGGCGCTGAATGGAACAATCGCGTTCAGAGAGGTGACAAACTTTTCCGTATTGGTCGCCGACAATTTGTATTTCAATGTGGCGGGGTTCTTCAATAAACTTTTCGAGATACAAGCCATCATTGCCGAAGGATGCCGCGGCTTCCCTTTTAGCATCATCCCAGGCTTTTTTAAATCCAGATTCTTCATGAATGATGCGCATCCCCTTTCCACCGCCACCCGCAGTTGCTTTAACGATGACAGGGTATCCAATTTTTTTGGCAAGTTTTTGACCTTCTTCAATGGATGACAACAATCCTTTTGATCCCGGAATAGTGGGCACGCCTGCTTTCTCCATCGTATCCCTGGCTGTGGATTTATCACCCATTGCCTGGATCATAGCGGGAGTAGGGCCGATGAATTTGATTCCATACTCATGGCATATTGCCGAAAATTCTGCCCGCTCGGAAAGGAATCCGTAACCCGGGTGAATCGAGTCCGCGTTTGTGATTTCTGCTGCGGAAATAATTCTGGGAATATTCAGGTAAGAGTCCTTGCTGGGTGCATCCCCGATACAAACCGCTTCGTCTGCAAATCGCACATGTAAACTTTCGCGATCGGCCGTGGAATACACAGCCACAGTTTTTATATCCATTTCGCGGCAGGTGCGGATAATGCGTAAAGCGATTTCGCCACGGTTGGCAATGAGTATCTTCTTGAACATATATTCCAATATCAGTTTGCCTGATTTTTGTAAACCGAAGGGACTTTTAGTGAATTGTTATTTTTAATCAGGTTCCACCACGAACAACACCTGGTCGTATTCAACCGGTGTGGAGTTTTCAACCATCACTTTCACAACGGTTCCTGAAATTTCAGATTCAATTTCGTTAAATAATTTCATGGCTTCGATAATGCAAACCGTTTGCCCCTTCGTAATCTTGTCGCCTATTGAAATAAAAGGTGGGGTATCCTGACCAGATGAGCGATAGAAAGTACCAATCATGGGGGATTTGATTTCAGCCGTTTTTTTGCCGGAAACTTCAGCAGAAGCTTTTCATTGCTGCGTTCCTGATAAACTTTGGCCGGGTGATTGCTCCGGTGCAACCAGGGAGCCTTGTGCAAACGACGCTACAGTCGGGGAGGATTTAAATACCTTTTGGTCAGGTTCCCGCTTGACATGAAGTTTCAATTCCTTTGTCTCGATATTGACTTCATTTAACCCCGATTTTGCGATAAAATCTATTAGGTCTCGGATTTCTGATGTATTCATTTCGGCTTTGGTTGACGATCCGGATGGAGGAAGAATCCGCAGCGATTTTGAGTCTTTTTTCGATGTTGTTTTTGAGGTGAGACGTTTGCTCATAAGTTTATTTGACACGTTCTACATAGGCACCCGTACGGGTGTCAACTTTAATTTTTTCTCCGGTATTGATAAAAAGAGGGACGCGGATCTCAACACCATTTTCCATCGTAGCTGCCTTCAGCGTTCGTGTCGCCGTATCACCTTGCATACCTGGCTCGGTATATTGAACCTCGAGCACGACATGCGATGGTGCCTCAGCGGTGATTGGATTGTTTCCATTCTCAAAAGCAATCAGAAGGGTAACCCCTTCCTTAATATAATTACCGGAATCTCCCAGCAGACTCTTGTCGATGTACACCTGGTCAAATGTTTGATTGTCCATGCATACCAGACTATCCCCGTCCGCATACAGATATTGATATTCTTTGGTTTCGACCCTCAGGATCTCAACTTCATCGCCGGGCCTGAAACGGTTTTCAGCTACTTTTCCGTTGCGCAGGTTGCGCATTTTAACCTGGTAAAAAGCCCGCAGATTGCCAGGCGTCCGGTGGAGCAATTCTTCTATCTGCATAATCTCACCGTTATAACGGACAAAATTTCCTTTATTGAGATCTGATATAGTTGCCATAATTATTTAAAGGACTTTAAGTTACAAAATAAGCATAAAGCACAAAGCATAAAGCCAACTTCCAATCTTTCAATCGGCCCGCCGATCTAATCCCCCTTCATTTGTGGATGCCTAATGCCCATTATAAGCCCACTTCAGGAAAACGGCACCCCAGGTAAAGCCACCACCAAAAGCTGCCATGATTAAGTTGTCACCCTTTTTGAGTTTCTTTTCATAGTCCCATAAAAGCAGTGGAAGGGTACCTGCCGTGGTATTTCCGTATCGCTCAATGTTCATCATGACTTTATCTTGAGTAATACCGACCCTGCTGGCTGTGGCATCGATGATTCTTTTGTTGGCCTGATGCGGAACCAACCAGGTAATATCGTTGGGTGTAAGATTATTCCGCTCCGCAATTTGGGCAGCAGCTTCGGCCATATTCGTAACGGCAAATTTATACACTGCCGCGCCCTCCTGAAAAACGAAATGTTGGCGTGATTGAACGGTTGCCTGAGAAGCCGGAATGCGACTTCCGCCAGCCTTCATATGAAGGTAGGATTCTCCGTTTCCATCACTCTTCAGCATCGAATCTATAATCCCGACGTTTTCCGTTGTGGGTTCAAGCAATACGCAACCTGCGCCATCGCCGAAAATAATACAGGTTGTCCGATCCGTATAATCTATGATGGCAGACATTTTATCACCGCCGATCACAACCACTTTTTTATAGCGGCCCGATTCAATAAAACTGGCCCCGGTCGTGAGGGCAAACAAGAATCCGGAGCAGGCAGCACCAAGGTCATAGCTAAAGGCATTTACAGCGCCGACGGCTGTCGCCACAATATTGGCCGTGGCAGGAAAAGTCATGTCGGCGGTAACGGTCGCAAATATGAGGAGGTCAATTTCCCTGGGATCAATTTTGGTTTTGCCGAGCATGTCTTTTACCGCTTCGATACCCATCACCGAGACGCCTTTGTTTTCTCCTTTTAATATTCGTCTCTCTTTCACACCCGTGCGCGTGGTGATCCACTCATCACTGGTCTCCACCATGGTTTCAAGCTCCTTATTGGTTAAAATGTAGTCAGGAACATAACCACCGACACCCGTAATGGCGGCTCTGATTTTATCCATATTCTTAATTTAGTTCTTGCTTTTCCATGTTAATGGGCAGGCCTCTAAAATGAAAAATGCCCGAATCATTCGAGCAAGTTTTCGAAGTATGTAATATGTAAGAGAAAATCCCGGTTGGTTTACACGCACGATTCCCGCAGAGGTCTTCCAAACCTGTTCTCTCAGAAAAATCCCGCAACAGCATTTAAGCCAGCACTTCTTTTTCCATCACTACTTTACCTTTAAAGTAAAGCTTTCCTTCATGCCAGAACGCACGATGGGGCAGGTGATGTTCTCCGGTAGTGGGGCAAACGGCTAATTGTTTGGCCGTAGCTTTGTAATGAGTTCTTCTTTTATCCCTCCGGGTTTTCGAGGTTTTTCTTTTTGGATTTGGCATAACTTACAACGGTTTATTTTAATTTTTTTAATATTTCCCAACGAGGATCTATGTCCTCGCCGTTATTATCATCTGAAGATTTTTTGGAAGAGTAAATTATTTTCCCCTCAGTGTCATCTTCATCTTCTTCATCACGGAACCTCGGATGAAGTTTTTTTATAGGAATTTCAAGCGAAATAAATTC
This sequence comes from Cyclobacteriaceae bacterium, assembly GCA_039917935.1. Taxonomy (GTDB): domain Bacteria; phylum Bacteroidota; class Bacteroidia; order Cytophagales; family Cyclobacteriaceae; genus Chryseosolibacter. The sequence continues at coordinate 4,458 of JBDSIM010000058.1, forward strand.
AAAAATATACTGACCTAACTCCAGGCTGTCGGTGTCGCGATGGATCATGATGATTTCATCACTGAGTTCCTCATCTGAATCTCCATATTTAAACACCAGTTTTTTATCCGCTTTCAGCTCATAATCAAACGGATCAAGGCTCCGGTCACAAATGAGTTTTGCAGTCCCAGTAATCAGGAAAGTCGCCTCGATCAGTGTTTCACGCTTATCAAGCAAAACCAGCGCTTTAAATGATCCTTCGGAAATCAGCGCCGTTCCGTATTGAGTAAAAAACTCATTTCCCCCCTCGAATTCGAAGCGGTGGATGGCGTTACTCAATCCTATAATATTAGCCGTAAATGCCCTCAATGCCATGCCCGTCAGGCTTAAAAATAAGTCGGCAAATTTAGGATAATTAATGGAAAGCGCAAAGATCAATCAAAAAAGGGTAGTTTTTCTGGAAAAAGAAGTCTTTAGACGTAATCCTTCAAGGCTGCTTGTTTGAAATCCTCCCGGTTTTTTTTTCCGTAATGTTCAACGATATAATCGATGATATTTTTCTTAAACCCCAATTTGATGGCGATGTTCTTGCTGAAAAGGATCTCACTTTCAAAAATATTCTGGTCGACGAAGATTAAATCGACACTCGACATCAGATATTCGAATTTTTGCTCTATCGACAGGGCGCCGAGGGTATCTATGGGCTCGGGATTACGGATTAATTCATTGACGGTTTCTTCTGGAAAATTCCGGTCACGGGCGATCTTAAAGATCATATCCCGTTCGATTTTTGCAAAATGTTTATCTGCCTCGGCCAATTGAATAAGAATGTTCAGCTGTTTTTTAGTAACAATATCCATTTCGAGGTTATCTTAAGATCAAAATTATGTAATAATTGCGATTTAACTCAATTCTGATGCTGAACGGTTGAATTGAAGCATTCAGGCAAGCTTATTTTTCTTTTAATTGTTCCGATCGTTGTCTAAAAATTTCCCCAGCAACATAGATAGCCTCTCTCATTGAAGATTCATTTGCCAGATTTTTACCGGCAATGTTGTAGCCTGTGCCATGATCCGGGGAGGTTCTGATGATAGATAACCCTGCAGTGAAATTAATCCCTGTCTCAAAAGCGAGTGTTTTAAAAGGGATTAAACCCTGATCGTGATACATAGCCAGAACGGCATCATATTGCTTGTATTGAGACGTACCGAAAAAGCCATCAGCCGGTAAAGGTCCGAAAACAAGTTTCCCTTTATTGCGTTGGTCGTTTACCACTGGTTTGAGAATATCCTCATCCTCATTCCCGATCAGGCCGCCATCGCCGGCATGTGGGTTCAGTCCTAAAATCGCGATTTTAGGTTTACTGATTCCGAAATCCTTTCGCAAAGAATTTTCCATCAGCCTGAGTTTTGCTTCAACCCGTTCCTTTGTTAAAAGAGCCGGCACATCTTTCAAAGCTTCGTGATCTGTAACCAATCCAATACGCAGCGTTTCGTTTACCATAAACATAAGGCTCTCACCGGCGCCAAATTCTCTGGCCAGATACTCCGTGTGACCCTTAAATGGAAATTCTTCGCTATGTATAGACTGTTTATCGATGGGGGCGGTAACCAGCGCATCCAGCAAACCCTCCTTCATTTCTGAACAGGCACACTGCAAAGCATTTAAGGAAGCCTTGCCCGTTTCCTTGCTTGCCTTCCCGGGATTAATTTCCACCACCTCCTCCCAGCAGTTTACTACGTTGACACTTTTGGTAACAAACTGTCCTTTTGATCTTACCGGTGAGTAGCTGAATTCTTCCAGTGCCAATAATTTTTTATAAAATGAAATAACTTTGGAAGACCCATATATAACCGGCGTAATCATATTGAGTATCCTGTTGTCGGATAAAGCTTTTACAATCACCTCAGGGCCAATACCGTTGAGGTCTCCTATGGTTATGCCGATACGGGGTTTCTCCTGAGATTTTGGTTGATGTGTCATAGAGAATTTTAATTCACTTGCGAATTAACAAAAAAAAGTGGGACTCGGGGAACAAGGTACAATGAACCATGAACATTGCAGGAGGAGAATGATACCATAGCACTTTTTCTCTAGCATTCTTAATAGCCCGGCCCTCTTACCTTCCTGGTTCTTGCTACTTTCGCTTACCTTTAACCGGATGTCAAGAGAAAAAGAACATAGGGTACGACCGAAGAAAGCACTGGGGCAGCACTTTTTAAATGACTTGAATACCGCTAACAAGATTGTGAGCAGTCTCCTGGTTCCGGCGACCAGCCAAATCAAAGTATTGGAAATCGGACCCGGGATGGGAGTGCTGACGCGTTTATTAAAGTCGATGGATAACATTGAACTTAAATTGATCGAGATTGATCGCGAGTCGGTGGCATACTTAAAAACCAACCATTTAGCGGAGGATGGGAACATCATTGAAGCTGATTTTTTGAAAGCTGATCTCACGGCCATCTTTGCGAAAAATTTTTCAATCATTGGAAATTTTCCCTATAATATTTCCTCCCAGATTTTTTTCAAAGTGCTGGAGCAAAGGCACCAGGTAGACCAGGTTGTGTGCATGCTCCAGAAAGAGGTGGCTGAACGAATTGCTTCAAAACACGGAAGCAAAGTTTATGGGATACTGAGCGTGCTGCTTCAGGCCTACTATAAAGTGGAATATTTATTCAAAGTGTCACCTGGCGTTTTCACACCACCGCCCAAAGTTATGTCAGCTGTCATACGGTTGGTAAGAAATGAACAGTTACAATTAAACTGTGATGAAAAGCTTTTTGTTCAGGTGGTGAAGCAGGGTTTTAATACCCGTAGAAAGACCTTGCGCAACGCTTTAAAAAATCTACATTTGGCCCCGGAAGTTTCATCACTTCCACTATTGGATAAACGTGCTGAACAACTTGCCGTTGAAGATTTCATTTCTCTTACCAGATTAATAGAACAAAGTCGTGCAGGAACCAGAAATTGAATTTGAATTAACAAAAGAATTTCGAGATCGCTTTCAGCAGGCACTGGATGCTCGTGATGAAGCATTTATCCGTGAAAGCCTTATGGGGATAAAGGCTGCCGATATCACCGTGTTGTTATATGAATTCAATTCTGAAGAGTCCAAATATGTATTGGATCTCTTATCGATTGAACTTCAGGCAGAGATTATTAATGACCTGGATCCGGACACCCGTAAGAACTACCTCAAGGTTTACAAGCCGTCTGAAATTGCCACCTTCCTCAATCAACTGGATTCTGATGATGTAGCCGATATCCTTCATGCGTTGCCCGTTAAATTAAGAGAGGAAGTGCTCTCTGATCTTGGTCCGGAATTGCGCATTCAGGTCACTGAGTTATTGCGTTATGAGGAGAATGTGGCTGGCGGGTTAATGGCAAAGGAGCTGATCAAGGCGCGGGTTCATTGGACCGTTGTGCAGTGCGTAGATGAGATCAGGAAACAAGCTGAAAATGTTTCGAAATTTTATGCGGTTTATGTCGTGGATGATGGGGACAGGTTGTTGGGCAGGGCTGCCTTGCAGGATCTGATTATCTCGGACGCACGCACCATCGTAGGAGATATCTGTGAGCGCGATATTGTCTCCGTAGAAACGTACATGGAAGACTCGGCAGTTGCCGAGATCATGAAAAAATATGATCTGGAGTCCGTTCCCGTCGTGAATGTTAAGGGCCAGTTGGTCGGTAGGATAACCATTGACGATGTGGTGGATGTGATTACGGAACAAGCGGAAGAAGAACGTCAGCTCATGACCGGTATCAGCGAATCCGTTGAAGAGGATGACAGTGTGTGGCGAAACACCCGGGCACGTTTACCCTGGCTCCTGATCGGTATTTTTGGCGGATTAATGAACGCTAAGTTTATGGGTTTCTTCGAAGGAGAGATTTCGAGGGTAACAGCGATTGCCTTTTTTACACCTTTGATACAGGCTACAGGGGGAAACGTGGGGATTCAATCTTCATCGCTCATCGTGCAAAGTCTGGCTAATCCCAATTTTGTAGACGAAGGATTATGGAAACGGATGGTGAAAGTATTTTTCGTGGCCCTGCTTAATGGTGCATTCCTGGCATTGTTGGTTCTGGCGGCCAACATTCTTTTATTCCGGGAATACCAGTTGTCCACAGTAGTTTCCATTGCTTTGTTCAGTGTGGTGGTCTTTGCCTCTTTTATCGGTACGGTCACACCCCTGGTGCTCAACCGGTATGGCTACAATCCTGCCCTGGCAGCAGGCCCTTTCATCACCACCATCAATGATTTGCTGGGCCTGACCATTTATTTTTTAACCATTCACCTGTTGCTCTAACATGTTAAAAAAATGCCTGGTGGTTGATCCGATGCACGAAAGCCTCTTCGCTCTGATGGCTGCCGAGGGCTGGAAAGTGGATTACAACCCTACCATTACACGCGCCGAAATTATGCAAATGCATACCGGATATCAGGGAATGATTATCCGCAGCAAAACCAAAGTCGACTATTCTTTATTAGGCGACCATCCGACCCTTCAGTTTATCGGACGGGCAGGGGCGGGGTTGGACAATCTCGACCAGGATTACCTAGCCAAAAAAAATATCCGCGTGATTCACGCGGCAGAGGGAAACCGGGATGCCGTTGGCGAATTTACTGTAGGTGTTTTACTAAGTCTTATGCGAAACATACCCCGTGCCCATCAGGAAGTTATCCGGGGGGAATGGCAACGCGAAAGTAATCGTGGGGAAGAGATCATGGGGAAGACGGTCAGTATTATTGGATTTGGAAATATGGGTGGGGCGTTCGCCAAAAGACTACAAGGATTTGGATGTAAGATTTTAGTCTATGATAAATACAAACATGGGTTCACGAATCAATTCTGGCGCGAAGCTGACATGACGGAAGTATTTGAGCAAACGGATGTTTTGAGCCTGCACGTACCGTTAACGGAAGAAACGAGGGCTATGGTCAATACCCACTACCTTAACCGATTCCATAAAAAACTGATTGTACTCAACACAGCGCGCGGCGAGATTATTCCCTTAGCCGACCTCGCCCAGGCAATCCTTACGAATAAAGTAAGAGGCGCCGCACTTGATGTTTTGGAAAATGAACAACTTGAGACATTAAATCCGGCCCAAAAGGAAGCGTTCAGAAACCTTGTTCAAACTGGTAATGTAATATTTAGCCCCCATATTGCAGGCTGGACGTTTGAATCGCACATCAAAATTAACGTAGCTTTGGTGGAGAAGATCAAAACACTCAACTTGTCATAATGGGTGGTTATCATTTTCAAATGTTAATAATTTATTTAAATCCAAAAAGAAGTTACCCACCCCCTGCTTTCAGGTATAGGGATAAAAGTGGGAGCCCGATTTTTTTGCACAGGCTTTTTTTTTGTGATGGAAATTGCCCTACCCCTGGTAAATTCTTATGAAAGAAAATGAAACGCTGGACTGAGTTTTATAATTCGGTAATTGAAAAACCCCTTCTGACTTCTACCATCGTGCTGGTTTTTGTTGCCATCCTCGTTATCGGTCTCAGCCTTCCCTACTATTTGAGTGATTTTGATTCCTTTATTGAGCAGGTTCTGGCGGAAGCACATGGTATGATATTCGACATTGCCGTGATTGGTATCCTCATCTTCTGGCTGAATCAGAACGGGGAAGTAAGGCAAAGGATAAGGACCTACAAAGATGAGATAGATGACTTCCGGCTATGGGAGTCGGAAGAGGCTGCCTTTCGTACTGTAGGAAATATTAAGCGCTTGAACCGGCATAAAATTCACGATATAAACCTGGTGAACTGTCATTTGCCGCGAACCAATCTGAACTATGCCAATCTCACGGGTTCTAATCTTAATTCATCAAACATTTCGCAATCATCGCTTATTGAAGCCAACCTGGAGAACGCCCGCTTGAATCAAACCAACTTTGAAAATTCAAACCTGAACCAGGCCAACCTGAGAAGCGCGTATGCCAGCGGTGCCAATTTTAAAGACGCCTTTTTAATCAAGACCCAGTTTGAAAACGCTTTTCTGATAAAGGCGAATTTCAGTAACGCTTTTTTAATGGAAGCCAATCTGCAGAATTGTTATGTCATGAACGCTGATTTTGAAAACGCCAGCCTTTACAAGGCTGATCTGAGAGGCGCCAAAGGCTTGACCGTCGAGCAGCTTTCCAAGGTTAAAACATTGTATCTGGCAAAATTCGACGACGAGATCCTGCAACAGATAATGGTTAGTTTACCAACGCTGGTAGGGATCTGATTTTTGATATCGGCGGATAAAGTATTATCTTTGTCATACAGCAACGGTCTCTCCCATGAGGCCGTTGTTTCTTTTTTTGCGTTCCACGAGAAAATCTTGTTGTGCAAGAACTAAAATGAAGATGATTAATGAAGAATTCGTATGAGCAAATTTTCATACTACACTAAAGACGGCCTGGAAAAGATAAAAGCTGAATTGAGCGGACTTAAATCCAAAGGCCGGGCCGATATCGCGCGACAGATTGCGGATGCACGTGACAAAGGAGACCTTAGCGAGAACGCCGAATATGATGCTGCAAAAGATGCGCAAGGGCACCTCGAGGCTAAAATAGCGCAGCTCGAAGACCTGGTTAGCAACGCGCGTTTACTGGATGAAACCAATATAGATACATCAAAAGTTTCTATCCTTTCGAAAGTAACTATTAAAAATAAAAAGAATGGCGCATCTGTTACCTATACTTTGGTCTCGGAGGAGGAAGCTGATCTGAAAGCGGGCCGTATTTCCACTATGTCGCCCATAGGCAAAGGGTTGCTTGGTAAAAAGAAAGGTGACCTTGCCAGAATAAAAACCCCCGCAGGTGAGATGGAATTTGAAATACTGAATATCACCGCTTAGCATGAAGAGGGCTTCGCCGGCAATGGAGCCACATAGAGTAAATTACGATCAGACGGCTGCCGGGAGCCTGACGATCAAAGGAAAGTGCTGAACATGAGTGCGGAAACATCAGCATATCAAAACATCACATCATGGCGAGTCTTTTTACTAAAATCATTCACCGGCAAATTCCCGCACATATTGTTGCTGAAGATGCGGAGTATATCGCATTTCTGGACATCAATCCCCTCGTGTTAGGCCACACGCTGGTGGTGCCTAAAAAGGAAATCGATTACATTTTCGACCTCGATGATAAAACCCTGGCGGGCCTAAACGTATTTTCAAAAAAAGTAGCGCGAGCGATCCGAAAAGTTATTCCCTGCAAGCGGGTGGGGGTAGCCGTAATCGGGCTGGAGGTGCCCCATACACATGTTCACCTGGTCCCCATGAATTCTATGGATGATTTGAATTTTACACGTTCCAAATTAAATCCTTCACAGGAGGAACTTGCGCTGACAGCAGAGAAAATCCGCGGTGCCATCTGAGGTTTTAAAGGAAATCAATGTCTACATTCAGGGGATAACGCATCAGGTATTGCAGCGCCTGTTTCATGGTGAGGTCTTCAAACAAAACCTTGTACAACGTAGTGGTTATGGGCGCTTTTACTTTGTAATAATCGGCGCATTTTTTGGCGATTTCAACCGTATTGATACCCTCGGCTATCTCATCGGTACTGGCGAGGATCTCTTTTAAAGTCTCCCCGTTTGCCAGGCGAAAACCTACCTGGAAATTTCTGCTCAACGAACTATTGCAGGTGGTGACCAGATCACCAACACCGGCCACTCCCAGAAACGCTTTCGTGTTGCCACCCAATGCGCGGCCGAGATAAATCATTTCCACCATACCGCGACTCACGAGTAAACCCTTGGCATTTTCACCATATCCCATACCGCTCAGGGCGCCCGCGGCAATGGCGATGATATTTTTTAATACTCCGGCAAGTTCTACCCCTACCAGATCGTTGTTTCCATACACCTGAAACCGCTCATTGCGCAGCAGCCGTTTCCCCAGCTGGATCACTTCGTGAAACTGGCTGGCAATCACGGTGGCCGCGGGCTGGCCCGCAGCCAGTTCTTTGGAAAGGTTTGGCCCTGCCAGGCATCCTACCCTCACCACAACACTTTCTTCGATGATCACCTCACTCATGGTTTTGACCTGACCGCGGTGAAGCGTTTTTACGGATCCAATGGTTTCCCCTTCTGGTAACTGAATATCAAGGCCCTTGGTACCATGAATGAGAATATGATAAGGATGCAGGTATGAGGAGAGGCTGACCATCATGGACCTGAAATGCATAGAAGGCACAATGGGAAAAATTACATCGCACATCTGAGCGACTTCCTCAAGATCATTAATGGGCTGAACATTGGGATGGATTTTATGGCCTCGGTTTTCACCCTGTTCATGGATGTGCTGAATCACGTTTTCATCACGCGCGTACAGCAACACCTTACGGTGCCTGGCCAGTAGGTTCGCGACCGCACTACCGAAGTTTCCCGCTCCGATAACACCCACAGGTTTATCTTCAGACAAACTTTTCAAGGTCATAGCCTACAAGTCTGTTGTGATAATAATATAAGGTATTTAAATCGCGGGTAATAATATTGCCCTCCTTGTTGAAAAGCAGGGGCCTTTTTAGATGGAATATACCCACATTCTCCAACCCATGGCGGATGACCAGATCAATATCGCCTTTTAAATGTGTGGCGTGGTAAACTTTTTTTTCGTCCTTCAATTCGTAGATTCGTTTTCTTACTTTTTTACAGGAGGATTTGAATGTTTCATACCCTAATTCGAGGCCTTCTTCCGGGAGTTTTAAAAGTCCGAAAAGGTCGAGCTTCGGATGTTGTTTTTGAAACAGTTCAAAGGCTACAAAGGCCACCAGGTGGCTGGCAAAAACCCGGTTGATGCGATGATACTCCGAAATAATTTTCTGGCTCAGCATCCGGGTATACTGATCTTCCCGTTGCTGGTCAATGGCGATTTCATTGTTGGTAACAAAATAATCGCGCGTGTTGATCACCCGGTTATACGCATCCAAACTGTTTCCTTCATCATCGACGTAGTTTCCCAAAACATCCAGGCCCTGGCCAATCGATACGGAAATATTTGAACCCTTGGTAAAAAATTTAAACAGAAATTGCATCAGTTGCCAGCTTCCGTATTTGTCCTGTTCGGGTATATACCGTTCCTGTCCCTTTACTGTCAGGTAATCATCTATGAGATCAGGTGCCTCTAAAACAAAATGATAATTGAGTGTGACGGGCACGATAAAAATCTTACGCACTTTCTCCTGGGTTGGTTCATTAAGGAATAGATTGCGCTGAGCCTCAATGGTAGAACCGAGCAGACCCAACTTCAATTGTTTTTCGATGACGCCTGACCGGGAGCGCGTGCCACCGGGAAAGAAAATGCTGTGCGCACCTTTTTGAATGGCCAGCGTGGAATATGCTTTCAAAGTTTCCAGGTAGGGTAGGTTTTTCTTTCGCCTGTCTACCTTGTAGGCCCCCAGACTATTCATGAAGTAAGCAAAGATCTTGATGTTAAATAAATTCAACCCCGCACCATAAATAAATGCCGGAAGGCCTAACGAATGAATGATCCAGCCAATAAGGATAGAATCCAGGTTGCTGAAGTGGGTGGGTACCATCACCACGGTTCCAGTCTTGGCGAGCTTCCGCAGTTGTTTCACCTTTCCGACAATATGGATTTTATCCCGCAGGGTATATTGATTGCGGAAAAACGCGCCGAATTTTTTTACTCTCGCGCCGTTGAGCAAACGCGAAAACCAAAACCTCAGTAATTCCCGGGTAACCCTGAATGAACTGGGTTTAAAATTACCCGCGATTTCATCCGAGTAACGAAAGATAATCCTGTAAAGAATTTCATCCGACTTTGTTTGCGCATTTTCCGAAGTATCGTTGGCCAGCACTGCGAGTTCTTCCTTTACACTCGCCCAGAATTTTGGTTCATCCGAAGGGTCCACCCGCCACCGGTTGCGCTTCATCCGTTGTTGTTCCCGGTAGACGGTTGCCTCCAGTTCCCCCAGCAATTGTTTTGTCGTGGGCCGTACCTGCTTGATTTGAGCAAACGAATGCTGCGCTACCTGCTCTACAAATTCCTTTCGGTTTTTGCTCAGTTTATACACCGGCCAATCGGGTATGCCATCCAATATGGGTTTGTATTGTTTATTCTTATTTTTCTTTTCTGCAACTTCCATTGGGATGGCAAAATAATATAATTTCTATATCACGGTTCAAAAAGGTCACTGTGCACTCCTGTTTATAGCGTCGTAGAGTGATCGCCCCATATCCTGAAACCGGTTGGATGCCTGATGAAGAAATTCCGCATCGATAATGGATAAGAGATCTGCTTCACTAGTCAGATCCATTTCTGGTATTTTGAAAGTTTGCTCCAACACCCCTTGCTCCAATTTGATGAGGTAACGATTATTCCATGAGAATATCGTGATTTTACAATCGGGATGGGGAATCTCGCGAACAATGCGCATAAGTGACAAGCGATTTACTCAAATGTACTCGTAACGCTTTGTGAAAAGAAATTTATTCTTCTTTCTGGTTATCGGTGAGCTGAGTTTTGAGGCTTTCGAGTTCCTGCTCCAGATTTCTATACACCGGACTGCTGTGGAGTTCATCCTGTTTCATCTGTCTGATGATCTGCTGAAGGACGATCTCGCGCTTGCGGAGAGCGTGCTTCATTTTCAAAGGATCAGGTTTCATCAAAAATAGCGGTGGGTTTTGTTTGCCAGACGTAATTTATTATAAAATGTACAAGATCAAATACCCGGTTTTTTCATGTCGCAATGAGGCACTTAAATAAAAATTGAGCTTGCCGGTGATAATTTACTGGCTGTTAACTAACAAACGGCATACAGAATGAAGGGCTTAAAAATAATCTTGTATGAAAGTTTTTATTCTTTCATTTTTACTTCGGCTGCCGTCGCCCGGTCCCAACCGTGAAATTGTCCTGGTTAAAGAATTTATAGTGAAACAGACTAATTTTTAGGGTTTACCGTTACCTTAAGTATGGCTTTCAGGTATGGGAACAACCTTTTATATTGTAATCTTATCCGATACTCGTGCCAAAACAGGTTTATCGCCGTCCTTTTTTTACTTAGAATGAACCGAATACACTTCTTGCGTTATTTTTTCTTATCAATTATACTGATAACCGCCATTTCATTTTCCAGTTTCGGAACTCACCTGCGGGCTGGGGAGATTACGGTTACCAGGACTTGTAGCAGTCTGACATTCAGGATTACGGTGACGGTCTTTACCAACACCATTAATACCAACGTTGAATTCGGTGGTGATGATGACTGGTTGGATTTTGGTGACGGAACCAGAATGCTCATCCCCATTACCCCCAATACCCCTCGGCCTGACCTGGGTGAGGGTATCGCAACAGCCTCATTTACTATTGACCACACCTATTCCGGTAACGGAAGCTATATCATTAGTTACAGCGAACCGAATCGCAACGCCAACGTCCTCAACATGGATGGTTCGGTGAACACCCGTTTTTACATTGAATCCCGTATTATAGCCGACCCGTTTTTAGGTTGCAATGACACCCCCAGATTGCTGGTTCCTCCCATTGACAGGGCTTGCAAAGGCGTGGCCTGGTTTCATAACGCCGGCGCATATGACCCGAACGGAGACAGCCTTTCCTACGAACTCGTGATCCCCTTCAGGGATAATAATACGACCGTCGTAAACTACAAGGATCCAAGCGATCCAAAATTTTATTCAAATTTTAACACGGGCAATGAAGAAGCCGCTGGTCCACCGAGTTTTGTCATCAATTCCATCGATGGTACACTTACCTGGGATGCCCCGGGCGCAATAGGGGAATATAATATTGCTTTTATCATTCGCGAATGGAGGAAGGTCAACGGGGTTTGGGTTTCCGGTGGTTTTGTGAGACGCGATATGCAGATCATCGTCGACGATTGCGATAATGAACGGCCTGAACTTGAAGTTCCGGAAGATGTGTGCGTGGAAGCGGGATCTACTCTTGATGCCACCATTTTTGGGACGGATATTGATGGTGATAGTGTGAAAATTGAAGCATTCTCAGAAATTTTTAATTTTCCTGAAACAGAATCGCCGGCGACTTACACACCATTCCCTCCGGATTTCAGATCGCAGCCTGCCCAACTAAAGTTCCAGTGGAAAACAGAATGTTCTCACGTAAAAGATCAGCCTTATCAGGTGGTTTTTAAGATTACTGACAAGTCACCCACGGGTTCCAGCCTGGTCACTTTTAAAACATGGTTTATCAGAGTGGTAGGTCCCGCCCCCAAGTGGCAGAGTGCTACCACTATCCTCGCAAACCGTTCTGCCAACCTTAAATGGGATCCTTATTTTTGTCAGAATGCAGAAACTGTCCAGGTATGGAGAAGAGTTGATAGCTATGCTTTTGAGCCCGATTCGTGCCAGACGGGTATGCCTGATTATTTAGGTTATACGCTCATTACCACGTTGCCCGTTAAGGACGCTGTCACTAAAATTCCAACAACCACTTATACCGATACGAACGGTGGGCAAGGATTGGCGAGCGGAGCTCAATATTGTTACCGGCTGGTAGCCATATTTCCCCTGCCGAAGGGGGGTGAAAGTTATGTCTCTGAGGAAATTTGTCTCGATCCGATCCTGGCTGATAAAGCCATTATTACGCAGGTTACTGTCGACGTCACCAGCGAGACTGCGGGTCAGATTACCGTGCGTTGGGTCGCGCCTTATGAAGCGAACCCTGGGCAGTTCCCTCCTCCTTACCAGTACCGCGTTTTAAGGGCTGAAGGATTCTCCGGAAATGGGGCCTTGACAGAACGAACCACTACGAACGGATTGACCTTTACAGATACGGGTCTCAATACAGATGCAAAAGTTTATAATTACCGCATCCTCGCCATTGCCAGCAATGGTACACGTCTCGATTCTTCCTCATCAGCATCTTCGGTTCGCCTGGAAGCGGATTCGCAATTGAAAAAAATACAACTAACATGGAGCGCTGACGTGCCCTGGTCAAACCAGATTCAGTTGCTTCCCAATAAACACCTCGTATTCCGTGGCGCAGAAGGAGACACCGATGATGAACTCGAACTGATCGACAGTGTTGACGTTACGCTATCGGGTTTTACTTACCTTGATCAGGGCCAGTTCAACAGCACCCCTCTGAATGACAATACTGTTTACTGTTATAAAATCATGACACGGGGTGCCTATGGCAACCCGCTGATCAATGAGCCGTTGCTTAATTTTTCACAAATAATCTGCGCGCAACCGGGGGATTCAATTCCGCCTTGCACACCCGAAACTCCCCTGGCGGACAAACCCCAGGATTGTGTTGCCTATACCAACGCCCTGACCAGTTGTAACAACAATATTTTTGAAAATATTTTTAAGTGGACACGATCGGAGGATTCAGCGTGCGGTGCCGATGTCTCTTTCTATAAGATATGGGTGGCGACTTCCAGTGATTCCAAATTTCAAGAGATGCCTGGCGAGATCAGGGACACGTTCTATGTCGATACGAACCTTCCTTCTTACGCGAGGTGTTATAAAATTCAAGCTGTTGACCGGTCGGGTAACCGAAGTGAGCTCAGCGAGGCAATTTGTTTTGACAATTGTCCGTATTATGAACTGCCAAATATTTTTACGCCCAATATGGATGGGTGCAATGATTTGTTCAGTGCTTACAGCGACAGCGACTTTACAGGTGAAATAGCGGATGGACTTTGCGCCATTACGCCAGAGGAGAGCAAAGCCAAGTGC
>JBDSIM010000059.1:0-30279 GCA_039917935.1 Cyclobacteriaceae bacterium
CCGTCGATCCATACCTTCGATGAGCGGTTTTATGAAGATGCAGACCTGGGGCCGACATCAAACAATACTCACGAGTGACTTTTCCCGTTAAGGAATTGTTATGGAAGGTCCATCCCTCGTCATCCTCAAAGAAGAGCTGAAACCATTTATTGGAAAAAAAATAAAATCTGCATCCGGTTTGGCAGCCATTGAATATCAAAAAATAACGGCCAGAAAATCCACGACTTCCAGACGTGGGGTAAACACTTTCCGATCGTTTTTAAAGATTTTACCGTCAGAATTCACTTTTTGATGTACCGCATCAATGAACGCAAAGAAACCCAACCGAGATTACGGCTGGAATTTGCCGGTGGACAGGAAATCGGCTTCTACACAACTGCCGTAACCATGATCTGGCAAAACCTTGACGAGTCTATGATTGGTCCGCAGATGTTAATGAGCGATTCCTGGGATCCTCGCAAGGCCCGTAGAAAATTAAAAACATCACCTGAGATGAATGTCGGAGACGCATTGCTTGATCAGGCTATTTTCTCAGGTGTGGGCAATATTATTAAAAATGAAGTGCTATTCAGAATAAAGGTACATCCCGAAAATATCATTGGAAGTTTGCCACTACGAAAGCTGACGGAACTGATTTCTCAGGCACGGATTTACAGTTTTGATTTCTATGAGTGGAAGAAAGTTTATCAACTGAAAAAACATTGGTTAATACACACCAAATTTAAATGTCCGCGGTGTATGATAGTTATCGTTTAAAAAATACACTGGTTTAAAAAAGCGCAGGAGTTTCTTTTGTGAAAATTGTCAGGTTTTGTATAAACCGGCGGGTAAAAATAAAAACAATGATAATTTATTAACTTTCCCTGTAACGTATTCATAAATTGAAGGTTTACTGAGGATAACACTCCCCTGGTATGATAAAGAACTATCTGTCAATCGCCCTCAGAAATATCCGTCAAAATCCGCTGTTTGTCGTCATCAATATCTTCAGTCTGGCAATTGGAGTGGCGGCTTGCTTTGTCATCTATCTCTTCGTTTCCGATGAAAAGAGTTTTAACGCTTTCCATACAAAAAAAGAAAACATATACCGCCTGGATGAGGTTCAGAATTTTACGGGTACAAATGTCCAGAAGGTGGCGCTTTCTATGGGCGGAATGGGACCCACGCTGGCAGCCGAATTTCCTGAAGTACAGTCTTTCACCCGCTACTGGCACTGGAGAAGGGCGACACGAGATTTTTGATTGAAAACGTTGCCATGGTGGATAGCACGTTTCTTGAAATTTTCGATTATGAATTATTACACGGTGATAAAACTACTGCGCTGGATAACCCAAATACAATTCTCATAACGGAAAATACGGCGCGTAAGTTTTTTACAGATCTGGATGGAGTGGTTGGAAACACCCTGAAAAGTGGCGACCAGGAATATAAGATTACGGGCATGCTCTCAGAAGTCCCGGAAAATTCACATTTGAAGTTTGATATTCTTATTTCTATGCCAACGGTTACCAGTAAGGATGCAGGCTTTAATGACCGTTGGGGTGGTAATTTTTTGAATACATATTTATTATTAACACCGCATGCCAATATCAGAAGTTTGGAAGAGAAATTTCCTGCATACCTGAAGCGTCACATAGATGATCCTGACATCAACAAATATTATGTTTTGTTTTTACAGAAGCTGGCTGACGTGCATTTGGCTTCCATGGATGTTGAACATGATTACAATAACTACCGAAAGTTCAACGGAGAATATCTGGATGTCTTTGCTATCATTGGGCTTTTCATTCTACTCATAGCGGGTGTTAACTTTATGAATCTAACTACCGCCAGAGCATCGCATCGCTGGAAAGAATCCATTGATTTTTCTTCTTGGCGGAGGAGTCTCCCTGATCATAGCGCTGGCAACAATCACTTATCATACGTTAAAAAGGGCACGGGCAAATCCGGTAAAAGCTTTGAGATATGAATAATGATTGGATCCATTGACGGGTTTATATACATTTATTTATGTTAACAGGTGGGTTGCTGAGACTTACCATAAGTAATGCATTCGCACGAATTCTGTTAAAAGCTTTAAAGCGATTTTTAGGAGGCCCCTACGGAGCCAGACCTGGTTATTGATCCTCTCTATAGACAGGAAGCTCTTACAGAGCTGAAACAACATGCCCTGAGAATGAGTTAAGGTTATAAGAATTCACTATCCACGTTATCAGGATGTTGATATATAATCGCCAACTCCGTAGGAGTTTCCTGTATATAGAAAGTCCGTTGAAACCGAATACCGGCTTATGTGTAGTTTCAGTCACTCGATTACCATCAGAATATACACTAACCAACAGACGACCGACCAGTATTAAATAAAAAAAAATTCGGGTCAGTGTTAATCTTCATAATGCCTTTGACTGCTAAAGTAAAGAACAAGGCGTAACTTCCGAGTCTAAAATTGCAGAATTATCACCTGATTTTATTCCTATTGCCGGTTCAGGCATGAGATTTTTATCGCTTCTCGAGAAGCTCAATATTGTGTTTGATAATCAACCAGAAATCGTAGGTCTTGCAGCTGGAATTTGTACCTCCATCTCCCTGTTACCTCAATTAGTGAAGTTAGTTAAACAAAAAAAAGCGGAAGATATTTCCATTTTTTACCTCATTATCCTTTTCGTTGGGCTGGCATTGTGGATGTGGTATGGATTTCTCCGACAGGATACTCCGATCCTGGTTACCAATGGTTTCTCTCTGGTAATCAATGGTGTCGTAATTTTTTTAGGAATCAAATACAAAAGATCCAATCGAAAGGATTCAGATTAACGGAATCGAAAATAATTTAAAAACCCGATTAATGCTTGCGTAATGTTTTCATTGATTTGGTATTGAAAATTAATACAACGTGTGAACCGAATGACCGATATTTGTCGTTATATAGCCAATGTTACCCTATAAGATCTATACCCGGAAAAAAATATTCAATTATTACACCGGGCTATCGTTCTTCATTTTTATCTGGATTACCCGACAACCCTCTGACGAAACCCAGCTCGTGCGTCATGAGAAAATCCATTTCTGGCAGCAAGTGGAGATGCTTTTTGTTTTTCACTGGATATTGTATGCATTATTCTACCTGTTGGGAAGGATGAAGGGCCAATGTCATTACATCGCGTACCGCTATAATCCTTTTGAACTTGAGGCTTTTGCCAACGACCCGGATGCCAGCTATCTGGAAAAAAGGCGCGCGTTCGCATGGGCTGGTTTTTTAAGACAATTTTATCAATCTCTGGAGATGGATCACTCTCAGAATGTTCCGCCTGGCAAAAAAATTATCTGGTATCGCTCACCGCGACAATAAGTTTCTCGAGACATTTCTTGATGTAATCTCCGGTACCCGGAGCGTACCAATTCATTAACTGGGTTTCATAATGATCCAAGTCATAATATTTTCCCGGTGTGACATATCCAATATACCCTCCGTTAAAACTTGTTACCATGGCTCTAACCCCATGCGCCCGGGCCAAAGAATCCAGAGAGGCGTTGAATTCACCCGAAAAATCACAAGGTGTTCCCAACATAACGAGATCGCCAATCCTCAATACCGTCAAATAAGACTTATACTCACCAAAGGCAGACCGAAATACCCAGGAACGTAATTTCCATTGAGGGTTAAGCTTAACCTGGGGATCACTTAAGGCAAGTGGAATTTTTTTCATTAACAGAGATGAATCCGTCATGGTTTGGAGAGAACTTCGCTGGGCCATAAACCCTTCGCTGATTTCCTCCGCCATCCACGAAACGCAGTCCCAGTTAGCGTCCGGTGATGAGCCTTTGTGACTTCCGACGCCTCCCGCGAGAAACATCGCAAACGCGTAATCTTTGGCTTCTAGCCCATCGACCAGCATTCCAGGATAATCACGAGAGAGCTCCAGCGTGCCTTGAGAAAGGCAAGTCGCATGGGCTCCGTAACTGAGTAAGATCAATTTTGAACTATCCTGACGATGAACTTCGAGGGCCCGTAATAAAGGGTCTTCCTTTCCGCCATCAATCAGTCTGTTTTCAATTGCCTGTGGAAGAGATATCGCACCCACTTTTAGCATCGATGGTAATAGGTTGGCGGTCGCCTCTTCGATGCTTGTTACAATGCCATCTGCAATAAACTGAACAACTGAATCCTGATATGTACCGTAAATGAATTTCGTCGCCCCCTCACCCCAGTGGCCAATGCTATTGTGAGAATGGGTGGCGCTGAGGTAAGTATTGTTTAGGTTGAAACCGATTTGCTGCAGTTTGCTTTCCACGATCCGGGTTACCGTTGGCGGAATGATCAAAAGGTCTGCACTCACAATGGCCACACGCTGACTCCCATTTTCTACTACCATCGTCCGAACAAATATAGAATCGTGAACGGTCACATAGGGTTTTCCCAGTCTTTTGCCATAACCTGCCGTGGCGATCGGTTTCGATGGTGTGATATTCACCTTAGCAAAGCCTACCGAGAATCCCCTTTTTGCCTTTGTGGGATGTATATCAAGGGTATCCAATCGATTCATCATGAGCTTGTAGGCGGGCAAGCTCATGACAGGGGTGCGATCAACAGGGCCCACAGAAAATACTATAAACAGTATCACAAAGCCAACGATACCAAATATTGTAAGGAGGATGTACCGAAGAATTTTTTTCAAAATCATTTGGAATGCAAGATAGAACTCCGCGGTCATATAAGGAATTTTCCAATCACGACGGTCATTAAATAAAAAATATTGAAGTGGAGGTTCGCGGACAGGAACCATGGTTTTCCTCTCAACATAGCCAGGAGAACAAATCAATCGCGTTAAATAAATAAATTCTTTATCCTCCACTTTTTTAATCATTTCACTAACCCTATTGATTGATTATTGTCGGAGGCCTACCCGCCGTTAGCGTCATAGAACTGTTCTATTTTTTTCATTCTTTGTCATTTGATGTCGATAAAATTTATTGATTTTCTTTGAACAGCCGGAATGCGAGAATATTTAGACCTTAAGGTCAAAGTAACATTCCCAATACGAAAGAATTTGCTTCAATAATCCAGTCATCCCAACTTAAACGAATTGAAACCACTCGAATCCCGGAGGGAAATTTGAATAGCCTCCATTGATACCGCTTAATTTTAGCGCTACTACCCACCGATTTTAAACGTTGGTTTTATCTTCAATTCTCTAGGGAAGAATAGGTTTTTGCCTTAATTTTAGTCTGACAACAATAATTCCTTATATACAAGCGGTTAGTCTTACACTATGGGTACTGAAACGGTAGGAACAGAAAAAAAAGAACCATCAACGTTTGCAGGGCACAAGGCTCCTGAACCCTACAGGCCAAAAAACAAAGTGCGTATTGTTACTGCAGCCAGTCTTTTCGATGGCCATGACGCAGCGATCAATATCATGCGGAGGATCATACAATCAACAGGATGCGAGGTAATTCACCTGGGACATGACCGCAGCGTGGAAGAAGTAGTGAACACAGCCATTCAGGAGGACGCGCAATCCATCGCCATGACCAGCTATCAGGGTGGCCACAATGAATATTTCAAATTTATGCTTGACTTGCTTCGGGAAAAAGGTGCGGGCCATATCAAAATATTCGGTGGTGGAGGAGGGGTTTTCCTTCCGGAAGAAATCAAAGAATTAATGGCCTATGGAATCACCCGGATATATACTCCTGACGATGGACGGGCGATGGGTTTGCAAGGAATGATTAATGACCTGATACAAAAAAGCGATTATTCCACCGGTGAAGCAGTCATCGACGATATCAATAAACTAAAACCGGATAATCATCTTGAAATTGCCAGATTGATTTCAGGTGCAGAAAATTTCTATGATGTGCACAAGTCTGTTTTTAACCAGGTTAAATCGAAGGCCGAAATCTCTAAAGCTCCGGTTTTGGGTATTACGGGAACTGGTGGCTCCGGAAAATCGTCTATGGTCGATGAAATCGTCAGAAGATTTCTCATCGACTTTAAAGACAAATCCATCGGAATCATTTCTGTTGATCCTTCCAAACGCAAAACTGGCGGAGCACTTCTTGGGGATCGGATAAGGATGAATGCCATCAACCATCCTCAGGTGTATATGCGGTCATTGGCTACCAGACAAAGTAACCTGGCTTTATCCGCCTATGTGAAAGAAGCTGTGCTGGTGTTAAAAGCCGCGGGATACGATCTGATTATTCTGGAAACGTCGGGCATTGGCCAAAGTGATACTGAAATCCTGGACCATAGTGATGTATCCCTATACGTTATGACTCCGGAGTATGGCGCCGCCACGCAGCTTGAGAAAATTGATATGCTTGACTTTGCCGATATCATTGCGCTCAATAAATTTGACAAACGTGGCTCACTTGATGCGCTGCGTGATGTCAAAAAGCAATTTCAGCGAAACCATCAGTTGTGGAGCAGCCCGGTTGAAGAGATGCCAGTATTCGGAACCATCGCATCTCAGTTCAATGATCCTGGAACGAACCAATTGTATAAACATGTGATCGATGTTATAGTCAAGAAAACCGGTGCCGGTTTATCTTCCACTTTTGCGATCACCCGTGAGATGTCGGAAAAGGTTTTTGTGATCCCGCCAAACCGAACGCGTTACCTAAGTGAAATTTCTGAAAACAACCGGAAGTACGATTCGTGGGTGGCCGCGCAAAAAGATGTTGCCCAAAAAATGTACGCCCTTCAGAAATCAATGGAATCACTCCAGGAATCTTCAATGGAAGATAATGACCGGCTGGTAAAAGGGCTTCAGGAGCAATATGAAAAAATAAAACTCAACCTGGATCCTAAGAACCTCAGGCAAATCGAGCAATGGCCTGATAAGGTAAAACAATATAAAGAACCGCTATATAAGTTTAAGGTTCGTGACAACGAACTGGCTATTGAGACACAAACCGAATCATTGTCGCATACACAAATTCCTAAAATTGCATTGCCGCGTTACGAGGCCTGGGGTGACTTGTTACAATGGAGTTTGCAGGAAAATGTTCCCGGAGAATTTCCTTATACCGCGGGAATATATCCATTTAAGCGTGAGGGGGAAGACCCCGCCCGGATGTTTGCCGGTGAAGGCGGCCCCGAAAGGACTAACAGGCGTTTTCACTATGTAAGCTTTGCTACGCTTGCGAAGCGCTTATCAACGGCCTTTGATTCCGTAACTTTGTATGGTCATGATCCTGATTTCCGTCCTGATATTTATGGGAAGATAGGAAACTCCGGTGTGAGTATCTGCTGTCTGGACGATGCCAAAAAATTGTACAGCGGTTTTAATCTTGCGGATCCCAAAACATCCGTATCTATGACCATCAATGGACCGGCTCCGATGTTGCTTGGCTATTTCCTGAACGCGGCCATCGATCAACAATGTGAGATCCATATTAAAAAAACCGGACTGGAGAATGAAGTCAGAAATACAATTGATGGATTTTACAAAGAAGCCGTTCTTCCTGCCTATCAGGGAAATCTTCCCCAGGGTAATGATGGATTAGGACTTATGTTGTTGGGTGTAACAGGGGATCAGGTCCTACCTCAGGAACTTTACGAAAAAATAAAAAAGTCAACCCTGAAACAAGTGCGCGGCACGGTTCAGGCGGATATTCTGAAAGAAGACCAGGCACAAAATACGTGTATCTTCTCTACAGAATTTGCCTTGCGCCTGATGGGCGATGTCCAGCAATATTTTATCGATGAAGATGTACGAAATTTTTATTCCGTTTCCATCTCGGGGTATCATATCGCGGAAGCCGGTGCCAACCCCATCACACAATTAGCCTTTACCCTTGCCAATGGATTCACTTATGTGGAATATTATCTAAGCCGGGGAATGGACATCAATGCCTTCGCGCCTAATCTTTCATTTTTCTTCAGCAATGGAATTGATGCAGAATACGCTGTGATCGGAAGAGTCGCCAGGCGTTTATGGGCTAAGGCCATGAAAAATAAATATGGTGCGAATGCGCGCAGCCAAATGTTGAAATACCATATTCAAACCTCAGGCCGGTCGTTGCACGCGCAGGAAATTGATTTCAATGATATTCGCACTACCCTTCAGGCGTTGTATGCTATATATGACAATTGCAATTCCTTGCATACGAACGCCTATGATGAAGCGATCACCACACCTACCGAAGAATCTGTTCGCAGAGCCATGGCCATTCAACTCATCATCAATAAAGAGCTCGGTCTGGCCAAAAATGAAAATCCATTGCAGGGGTCCTTCATTATTGAGGAATTGACTGACCTCGTAGAGGAAGCTGTACTCATTGAATTCGACCGGATCAATGAACGCGGTGGCGTTCTTGGTGCAATGGAAACGATGTACCAGAGAGGGAAAATTCAGGAGGAAAGTTTGTACTATGAAACATTGAAACACACGGGTGAATATCCCATTATCGGAGTAAATACATTCCTGAGTTCAAAAGGCTCACCGACCATCCTTCCGAGGGAAATTATCAGGGCAACAACAGAAGAGAAGGAATACCAGATCAAAATGCTTCGCAACCTACATAGTTTCCAAAAGGATAGAAAAAGCAGGATGATTGAAAATATCCAGAAGGCAGCGATTCAAAATAAAAATATTTTCACCGAATTAATGGAGGTAACAAAAGTTTGCTCCCTAGGGCAAATTACCAAAGCTTTGTTTGAGGTCGGAGGACAATATCGCAGGAACATGTAAGGAAATACCCCTGGGACTTACCATACCCGAAAGTCAAATTCCAAATTTTCCCGGCGGGAGGTAGGCCGTTGCTCGCCTTTCGTAAGCTTTTCAACCTCAATACTTACATAATCCTTTATTTCTGTGACGGTAATAATCCCATCTTTGTTTTTATCCGCACGTTTATTCTTCATGCCACTGAGCAATGCATAGGTAAAAACTCCATTCTTCCATTGATCCGATTCTAAAGCATAACTGTTTCCTGCCGCGGCTGAAATGACAATCGCGCCGGAACCTTTACTAACATTTGAAAAAACTTCCTGCATAAGTTCAAATGATGTGGTAATTCCGATTTTATAGTGTTCAGCTTCGATATCTGTGGGGTATGTGTAAGCCGTGACGGTTCCTTTTTGATTTTTACTGAGGTCGGCCGAAAGCTGAGCGGTCTGGATCCGTGATTTGTCCACCTCCCCTGAGTGGCAGGCATCCATCAACAAAAGTTTTTTCCTTGCAGGAATACCATCCAACAATCCTTCAAGGGCTTCATAGCCAATGCCTCTTACCGCCGGGTTCTTAAAATCAATATCATAGGTTCCAAAATAAAAATCAAGATTGATATCCAACAAACCGTGTCCTGAAACAAATAGAATAACTTCATCTTCAACACCCGAGTTTAGGAAAAAACTTCGGAGCTTTTGGATGTTTTCAATAGTAGCTTCCTTATCATATAGCGTATCGATCAACACATGCTCATACCATCCTGAGCGACTAAATAACTCCACCAGATCCTGTCCATCTTTACGTGCATATTTAAGTTTCATAGCCGGACTCGCATAATCCGAAACAGAAATGACGGCCAGGTATAAATCCGGCCTTTTTATTTGTGCGGGTTTATAGGTGATCTCATACGTCTGAAAAAGAGATTCCACACCTTTTTCATTCAGGCATGAAACCTGAATCTTGTTCCTTCCTGATGAAAGGGTAAGGCTTAAGGTTTGTTCATTTTCCTGGAGATCTTGATCTCTTAAAGGAATTCCGTGTAATCCAAAGACCGGAATATCATTGACAAATACATTGATTCTGTCAAGACGGTACTTTGTATCCTGGGCTTTAAATGAAATGGATATATCACTCGCGTTCGTCTGCAGGGGTAGATTTTCTGTTTTTATTTCAACGGTGGGCATGTGGATATCCTCCCCTAACATTTTCTCGGTAAAATTCATTTTTTGCAATCGTTTCAAATAGGCCCTGTTAAAAGATTTTACCACAGGCTTTGGAACATAACCGATTCTGTCCAGAACTATATCCGGCCGGTTAAATCTCAGATCGTATTGTTCAGGAGAAATGAACACTTTGCCATATTTAAAACCAATTCCCTTTAATGAATTCCTTGTTCCGTAGTAATAATTATCCGGCGTTATGATAATATGGTCATCGGACCCAATCGATATAATGGTGGCCAACAATTTCATGGTCTCCGCATCCCACAATTTTACCGTGGCATCCCAGCTGCAGGTGGCAATGGTGGGATGGCTCGGGTTATAATCAATGGAAGTAATTCTATCGCTGTGCGCTCCGGTAATGGTCACCTTTTTATTATGCCAGTCTGAAATATTCGAAAAGACCAATGTATTCAACATGGCATACACAAGCTGTCCGTTTACCGGATTCAAAGTCACTGCTGTTATGGGCGCCGGCACGTGGATGGAATCTAAAATCGTTTCGCCCTGAACATCGTAATGAATGAGTACATTTTCTGATTGCAGCAGGATGGTGTTGTCAGGGGCCTTTAAAATATTTTTTATTTGATTGACGCCGGGGAGATGCTTATCCCGAAAATAAAATTTTGCTGATGATGAGTCATAATGCCAGTTGATTAATAAATCCGATGCCGCAGTAAAGAAATTAGTTTCATTTAAAAACAAAACATCATTGATGGCTCCCTGATGCGCTGACACTTTTTTCCAGTTTCTTAAGGATGGATTACTGGTGGCCAGCGGTTGCACCGATTTCCGTATAGCCGATTCACGCCATGCTCCACCCATCGCCAGCCTGCTTCCCTGTGGGCTCAGATCAATGCAATTTATCCATGCATAGGGATCCCTGTAAACCCCAAGTAGTTTGAAAAGAAAATCCGGGGTGCTGAAATAATGCATGTAGACCGATTTACTGATAACCTTTTCCGAACGCACATTATAGGTGGTAAGCCTGTTATCAAATCCCCCACTGTAAACAAGACTATCATTGTGTGAGAAGCGAAGGGCAGAAATTTTTTGATCATGCAAGCGGGTAACTGACACCCTCATTCGGCTTGAACGCAAATCAATGATCCGCCCAAATCCTAATTCATCACCAACCGCAAGCTGGGTACCTGAATGATTGAAAACCAAAGTTTCATATCGATAAGATTTTCCAAACAAACGTTTAACCGGTAGTAGGCTTTGGGTACTCCAGAGGATGATGGAACGATCCGAGCTGGCCGTTGCGAATACCGCATTGTTGGGAGAAAAGCAAACTGCATTCACGGATGCAAAATGATCTTCCAGGATTTTGAGGCTCTTCCCATTCGCCAGATTATATACATACACGGTGCCATCCTCGTTTGCTGCCAGAATCATGTTATGGGTTTCAGAGACCGCTATCCCAGTATACTTTTCTGAAATATCGATGGGTACTCTTGAGAAAAGAATCTTTTCAGAAGGCAGAGATTTTTTTCTTAAATAGAACTTTTCAATGCCGACCTGAAAATTTTTATCCTTGCTGACAAAAGTAGCCGGTTGTTCAACTTTTGATTTTTGTGTGATCTCAAAAAGGACAGAATTGACAATATCCCACTTTTCATTCATGCCATCTGAATACGTAACATTCAAAAAATCAGCTTCCTCAACGAATTCTAAACGGCTCACCGGTAGTAAAACTGAACTGGTAAAGCTTGCCATTTCTTTTCCCGTAGGAACGTGCCAGAGTTTAATTAAATGATCTGCACCTGCGCTGGCCAGCAGCGTCCCATCCTGATTAAAAACGATAGCAACAATATCACCGGAATGACCTTTTTGAACGGCAATCTCAATCTGCTGCGCGGCTAGCGTTTGAATAAGGAATACTAAACAAAACCACCAATAT
The DNA here is from genome assembly GCA_039917935.1 of Cyclobacteriaceae bacterium. Taxonomy (GTDB): domain Bacteria; phylum Bacteroidota; class Bacteroidia; order Cytophagales; family Cyclobacteriaceae; genus Chryseosolibacter. The sequence continues at coordinate 11,799 of JBDSIM010000059.1, forward strand.
TTTTTTCTCAAAATGGAATAATGATTTTTAGATAGACGGAATTATAAACCAGATCAGTGAAAGGATCATTTATTTTAATGGTATGTAAGGAGGATGAACCTGGCGAAAGTAAACCAGATGAAGGCTTCCATTTAATTCTCAACGTATACACGTATGATGCCTGATGCAGGAGCCTGTCAAGTTCATTGAATACTTTAATCATTTGTTTGTCCGTCGAACATGCCGCAGAAAATCCTCCGGTTTGCTGAGCGAGCCGGGCAAAATCATCCATCTTAAAATCGCTTCCAAGGGCAATGACATGCGTGGAAATATCATACTCGCGCGCTTTCGCTATAAGGGTATCGACGCTGGTAATACTGTTGTTATCTTCACCATGTACAAGTAACACCAATTCCTTCCTCGTATTGTCAGGGTTTTCAATCAGCCGTTCCATTGCCAGATCAGCACCATCCCAAATTGCACTCATTCCGCCAGTGCGTTGGCTCAGCCCAAACATATAGTTACTGTTTCCCTCCCAGTCGTTATCGAAATCATTGGAATATAATTCCAGTGGCTCCATTGAAAGCAGCCCTTGCCTGGCACAAGCCCCTACCAGGAATTTATTTGGAGTAGTAATGTCTCGTAAGAATTTATGGATAGCCTGCGAACGTGAATTATAAGGATCCATTGTCAGGTAGCTGTTACTTTGATCAACCAGGAAAATCATCGAAGAGGGCTTATCCGGGCCCGCTATCTCCGCACAATTAAAAGATTCGATTTCGTAACTACCCGCTCCGTTGATTTCCAAATCGCCATACTTCAGATAATCATTGTTAAAACCTTCATAGAAAGTGTTTAACACGACGATCTGGGCATCAAAAGTGAGTTCAGAAGAATTATGATTGATATATCGGGCGCCATACAACAGCGCTACATTATCCTGAGGGGGCAACGATTTATTCTCCGCTAGAGGATCTATCACACAAGCGGTAAGTATTGTGGAGATAAAGACAATTGCATTAATCCTCATAGTATATTTTTTTGTTCCTGAGATTCAAAGGCAGATAATACGTTAACCCGAAGCCCAGAGATTGAAAGGCAACTTTGTATCTCTCCCCAGGCGACCCAAGGCGATGCTGGTAACGAATATCCACCTTGCCAAGGCTCGCAAAGTGCAGGCAAAAGCCCACCAGGGCATTTCCATATTTTTTTCCGTTAAACAAAATATTGTCCATATCCGAACTATTGAAATAATCCTGCTGAACGCTTTCGAATGCTTGTGATTGGAAAGAGTTTTCGAGCATATAAGGAAATACCATCACGGCGCCTGCAAAAACTGAATAGCGCAACAAATTTGTAGCACCGAACTGAAATCCAACATACAACGGTAAATCAACCTGTAAAAAGAGCGTTTGAAAATTAAGTCTTTCCTTTTTTTCAGGCGACAACGGGTAATGCACCGTATAGTTATAAGTATTCAGATCGAACGATGGTTCTATTACACCATAAAACCGTTTATAATCCAACTGTACGACAGTGCCGATAATTATTGACTGGCCTGCGGAAAAAAACTTCCACCGGTTATCGGTTACCTCATATAGACTATAGGAATGTGCGCCTTCTATCACCTCTGCATCAACTTTCACCTGTTTTAAAATGTGATACTGAAATGTAAAGCCGACATTCACACGCTGTCCAAATGAAAAGAACGATGAACAGAGGACGATTGAAATGGTTAATATGACCCTTCCGCGTTTCATTTCATCACAGGAAAATGCTTGTAAACAGGAACGATCAGCATGATAGAACCAACATTTGAATAGGGGCTGTTCAGATGTGGATGATCGCCAAACACAGGGGAGGTGAAATTGTGAATACTGCCTGTTAAAAGAACCGCAATATTTTTTATTTCGAAACCTACGCAATATCGGCTGGACAACCCTTTTAACTCATTGCCATAGGAGTAAACAACATCAATTTTACCCGTGATGGGCATAAATGTTTTTAAACGTAACCAAAGAGAAGCGTAAACATCATCTGATTGCTGGGGATATAAATCGTACCCAAATCCCGTATAAAATCCCGTAATCTTTAAACCTTGCAGGTTGTGGCCTGACACTTTGGACTCCCAAATATTTATCCTGGAACCGACCCCAAGTGCATAAGTACTTTTTCCTCCAATTCCCAGTGGATCAACGGTGAGTAAAGTGGAAAGATAGAGATTATACTGAAGTCCCCTTTTGGGTTTAAAATACGCTGACTTATAAGGTTTGAAAGATTTACCGTCAAATGTATTTACCTGGGCGTCGAGGGAAGAAAAAATAAAACCCAGGCAAGATGTTATAATAACACATTGGTAGGAAAGGTATTGCAATGGCAAAGATTTTCTCTTGTCCATTCCTCAGGTTTAGTAACTCAAACCCAAGATAGGCAAATAAAGTGACTTTACAGCCCAGATTAAGTCCCGCTATGACGCACCAAGAAAAAAGCCTGTTTAGATAAACAGGCTTTTTTCTTGGCTAATTTGTGCTTTTTCCAAAGCGTTTTCTTTCATTCTCATTGAGATAAACCTTTCTCAATCGAATTGATTTCGGTGTCACTTCAACGTATTCATCTGACTGAATATATTCCAGGGCTTCTTCCAGGGAAAACTTTACGGAAGGAGCAATGCGCATTTTTTCATCGGACCCTGATGCGCGCATGTTGGTTAGTTTTTTTGTTTTTGTCACATTGATAACAAGATCGCCGCCCCTCGTATGCTCGCCAATGACCTGCCCTTCATAAATAGGATCACCCGGTTCAATGAAAAATTTTCCGCGATCCTGCAGGTTGTGAAGACTGTAGGCAATGGCTTCTCCCTGTTCCATCACAATTAAAGAACCACTATCTCTTCCTGATATATCGCCCTTATAGGGCTGGTACTCTTTATAACGATGCGTTACAATGGCTTCTCCAGCGGTTACGTTCAATAAATAATTTCGCAGGCCGATGATACCGCGTGCAGGAATCATAAACTTCAAGATCATGCGATCTCCTTTAGGGTCCATGTTCGTCATTTCACCTTTGCGTTGAGAAACTGTTTCAATCGCCTTACCCGCATCTTTTTCCGGAAGGTCAATGGTTAAGTCTTCCATAGGCTCACACTTCACACCGTTGATCTCCTTGAAGATCACCTGTGGCTGGCCGATTTGCATTTCATAACCTTCCCTGCGCATGGTTTCAATTAATACAGACAAGTGTAATACGCCCCTGCCAAAAACCATAAATGAATCGGCAGATCCTGTCTCACCAAGCCTTAGGGCCAGATTCTTTTCCAGCTCTTTCTCTAATCTTTCTTTTATATGGCGGGACGTAACATACTTTCCTTCCTTGCCGTAAAAAGGAGAGTTGTTAATGGTAAACAACATACTCATCGTAGGCTCATCAATGGTGATGGTTTTCATGCCTTCAGGTTTTTCAGCGTCAGCAACAGTATCGCCGATTTCAAAACCCTCAAGCCCAACTATAGCGCATATTTCTCCTGACTTTACATCATCAACCTTTAGTTTATCGAAGCCCTCAAAAATATATAAATCCTTTATCCTGGATTTTACGATTGCTTTTGTATCCCGTTTTACTAGTGCAATCGGTTGTCCGCTTTTAATAGTTCCGCGATGCATCCGACCAATGGCTACCCTACCGATATAAGAAGAATATTCTAAAGACGTGATGAGCATTTGTGTTGAGCCTTGCTCCACGAAAGGTGCTGGTATATATTCGATGATGCCCTCCAATAGTGGAACGATATCTGTAGTGGGTGATTTCCAGTCAGTACTCATCCAACCTTGCTTTGCTGACCCATAGAAAGTGGGGAAATTTAACTGATCTTCTGTTGCATCCAACTGGTACATGAGGTCGAAAACCTGTTCATGCACTTCATCAGGGGTACAATTTTTCTTATCCACCTTGTTGACAACTACAATTGGCTTTAAACCCAGTTGCAATGCTTTTTGTAGAACAAATCGTGTTTGAGGCATCGGTCCTTCAAAGGCATCCACCAATAAAAGACAACCATCTGCCATGTTTAAAACACGCTCTACCTCACCGCCAAAGTCACTGTGACCGGGGGTATCAATAACATTGATTTTATAATCCTTGTATCGAACGGAAACGTTCTTAGCCAGAATGGTAATGCCCCTTTCCTTCTCCAGATCATTACTATCCATAATAAGTTCGCCCGGATGTTCATGGTCTTTAAACAATTTACCAGCCATAAGCAACTTATCCACCAATGTGGTCTTACCATGGTCAACGTGGGCAATAATGGCAATATTCCTGATTTTATTAACGTCCATAAATCCTCAAAACCGCTTAATTTCAATATTTGAGGCGCAAAGTTACGACTTTTTGATGAATTTTTTACGCCCGTTTCGAAAATTGGAGGAAGCGATCAGATTGAGCATCCAGGTCCAGTCTTCCTATTTTTGTTACCCGGAATTACCCAAAGCCACATAATTCGTATCTTTTAATTAATGACAGAACTTTATATCGTAGACCGATGACGCAACCAAATTTCTGAACTTATTGGCAGTTATATTTTTTCGAATAATGTGTGAATTCCTTGAGAGGGCACTCAAAAAAATGAAGACCTCGCTATGATCATCTGACGTTAAGAATTGCTAGCGAAAAATTTACGCTTGAAACCTTAAAAAGGTACCCATGGGCAGATCCCGCTGGTTTTTGGATTTTAAAAAGAATTCACCGGCTTCGAAATTTGAAACGTCAAAATATGTTTTAACAACATTCAGACCTACGGTAGATGACAAACCAACTGCATACATACTCAGTATGAAAAAACAATTCTTTTTCTCCAGCAATTGGCTGGTCATTTCAACCAATTCATCCAGTTGTTCCTGCAAAGTCCACTTCTCGCCTTCTGGCCCACGCCCATAAGGAGGAGGATCCATGATTATACCATGATAATGATTTCCCCTTTTGACTTCTCGTTTAACAAATTTGAACGCATCCTCATAAACCCACCGGATATCAGTCAGCTTGTTCAGCTGCATATTTTGATTCGCCCAATTTAGCCCTGGACGCGAGGCATCGCAATGAATCACTTCGGCACCGGCTGTCCTGGCGACAAGAGACGCGGCACCGGTATAGGCGAAAAGGTTAAGCACTTTTGGTTTCTGAATGTTCCAAATTCTAATGGTATCATAAATAAAATTCCAGTTGCTTCCTTGCTCAGGAAAAATACCCACGTGACCAAACCCGGTGAGGGCTAGGCGTAGTGTCAGACTTAACTCATTGTATTGGTATTGCACTTCCCAACTTTCAGGCATGTCTTTACTCTTTGACCATCCTCCCTTCACGTCATCGGTAAAGCGGAATTTATCAGTTTGCTCTCTTACGAATTTCGCATTCGCCATCATTTTCCAGTCCTGATCTGGTAACACTTTTTTCCAGATAGCCTGCGGTTCAGGTCTGATGAGGATATATTTTCCAAAACGCTCAAGTTTCTCCAGTTCACCGGAATCAATGAGCTCGTAATCTTTCCAGTAAGCCGGATATAGTAACTGCAATGTTTAACCTTTAAAATTTAACTTTAAAGTTACGGAACTTTGAACTTTAAACCTGAAACTTTAAACTTGTCTTGTGCATTTTACCATAACAAGCACCCAGAATCCTAAGATCAAGAATCTCCTTGCCCTGGAAAAACCACGTGAGAGAAGGAAGCAATGCCTTTTTGTGGTGGAAGGGAAAAAGGAAATCAGAATGGCGTTGGATGCGGGTTATAAAATCAGAAATCTATTTTATTGCGAGGAGCTTATTTCGCAGGAAGAATTGAAAACCTTCGGGACCTCGGATAAACTTCTGATCCCCGTATCCAAAGAAGTTTTCGATAAAATTGCCATTCGGGAAAACTCAGGAGGATTGTTAGCGGTGGCAGAGCAAAAAGTTCATCTGCTTGCGCACATAAACATCAATAAAAGCCCCCTGGTGTTAATTTTGGAATCCGTAGAAAAACCCGGGAATCTCGGCGCTATTCTTCGGACTGCCGATGCCGCCGGAGTAGATGCCGTGATCATATGTGATCCGCAAACCGATTTTTATAATCCGAATGTAATACGGTCTAGTATTGGTTGCATTTTTACAAACCAGATTGCCTCCGCCACATCGGAGGAAACCATTTCATGGCTAAGAAAAAATAATATTGTCGCATATTGCACCTATCTCAATGCATCTAAACCTTATCATGAAGCAGATTATCGAAAGGCCTGCGCAATCGTGATGGGAACGGAATCAACCGGACTTTCCGAAGTCTGGAAGAAAAACTCTGCAGCGAACATCATTATACCCATGCAAGGAACCATTGATTCCATGAATGTCTCAACCGCAGCTGCGGTAATTATCTTCGAAGCGAGGCGACAGCGCGGTTTTTCATAATTATTGCAATACGATCATAACTATCCTGAATTTCTTTTAATTTAGACGTCAGACTTGAGCCCATCATGTTGAACCGTTCGTTATTTGATAAACCTGTCAAGGGAGATAAATATTTCGATGCGCTGGTAGAAGCGTTTCGATTGCAGGAGTGTGTTCTCAATACAATTAATCTGGCTATCGTATCAATGACTCCTGAAGGAGTTATCACGAGTTTTAATCATTCATCTGAAAATCTGTTGGGATATTCAACAGAGGAAGTTGTTGGCAAACTGTCTCCCCTGGTTTTTCATATTGAGGAAGAGCTCCAGAATCACACCCGGATAATTTCAGGTGAAGGCACCGGGGTCCCGCATGACTTCAATGTTTTGACCTTAAAGGCAAAAAACCAAAAAGGCCCGGATCGAAATAATTGGACAATCATCCGGAAAGATGGCACCCGTTTCCCCGCAAGTGTTACAGTCGTTGGGGTATGGGACGAACAGGGCATCCTTGTTGGATTTGTTGAAATTATCAGCGATATCACGTTACAGAAGGATGGTGAAGAGAAACTCCAAAAGTTTGCTGAAGAAAATGTCCAGTTTTTTAATAATCCGGTTAATCTTAATGCGATTATCGATTTTGAAGGGATGCTTCAAAGGATCAGTCCATCATGGACTAAACTTCTTGGATGGACTGAGGATGAATTGAAATCAAAACCATTTCTGAATTTTATACATCCACTGGATGCGCCGGCGGCAGCAAATTTCTTTCAAGACCTCGTTTCTGGTAAACGGATAACCACGTTTGAAAATCGTGTTCAATCCAAGGACGGTCATTACATTTGGCTGTTGTGGAGCGCAGCTTCTGATTCCAGGGAGAAAATAATATATGCTTCCGCAATTGATATTACTGAGCGAAAGAAATCGGAAGAAAATATCCTTGACTCCAAAACCAACCTTGAAACGCTTGCAGAAAAATTACAGGAGCAAAACCGGCAGTTGGATGAATTCGCGCACATCGTTTCTCACAATCTTCGGGCACCAGTGAATAACATTCAAGCCTTGATTAACCTCCTGACTAACAATAGCCACATTGAGGATTACAAACTAATATTCGAAAAATTAAAAAATGTCGCCAAGAATATGAGTGAGACCATGAATGAATTAATGGATACACTGAAGGTTAAAACCGGACCCGATGGCGACCGCAGTGAAGTCCGGTTTAAGGAGATACTGGATAAAGTAGTGCAGTCGCTTGAGGGGGAATTGATTGTAGCGGGGGCTTCTGTTACTTTTGATTTTAACAATGCCCCTGCCATTCAATATTCAAAACCCTATATCGAAAGCATTTTCCAGAACCTCCTTACAAATGCTATCAAATACAGGTCACCGAACCGGAAACCAACCATCCATTTCCATTCGACCATAGTAAATGATTGGATTGAGCTGAGGGTTGAAGATAACGGCCGGGGAATTGACATGAATCTTTTCGGAACTAAACTTTTCGGCTTGCATAAAACCTTTCATGACCACAATGAAGCAAGGGGCGTTGGTTTGTTTTTAATAAAGACGCAGATCGAGGCCATGGGCGGAAAAATCACGGCCGAAAGTGAAGTGGATATAGGCACCACTTTCATCATCACTTTTGTGAAATAAAATTTACCTCCGACAACCTTTTTATTCATCGCGCAGGGATTTTACCGGATTCACTGAGGCTGCCCGAACAACGTGATATCCTACCGTGATTAAGGTTATGGCAAATGCCAACCCGGCAGACGAAATAAAAGTAAGCCACTCTCCCTTCAACTCAATCCGGTAAGCAAAATCCTGAAGCCAATTGTCGGTAAAATACCAGGCAAACGGAAAAGCCAGCAACATTCCGATGGCAACAAGAACGAAAAATTCTTTTGACACAAGGAAGACAAGACTTTGAACACTGGCACCGATCACTTTCCGTACCCCGATCTCTTTTGTTCGTTGTTCAGTTGTAAATGCTGCAAGACCCAGTAACCCAAGACATGCAATAATAATGGTTAGTCCGGAAAAAGCGGTGAAAATCTGACTGCGCTTTTCATCTGCCTTATACTGCGAATTAAAGTCCGCGTCAAGAAAGTTATATTCAAATGTATACGTTGGAAAAATCTCCTTCCATGCTTTTTCTATGGCACTGATAGATTGTTGGACGTCACCTTCTGCAGTGCGGACAAAAACATAATTATTATCATTATCCAACAAGATCATCAGCGGTTCAATCGGATCATACAAGGAGTTTTGATGGTAATCTTTAACAACGCCAACCACACGTTTCTCAATATCCGTATTGTCAGGCCCTCCACCTGCAAATACAAATTTTTTTCCAATGGGATTCTCCCACGACATTCGTTTCACCATGGATTCATTGACGAGGACTGCAAACGTTGTGTCAGAAATTATTTCACGCGAAAAATCACGGCCTGCCACAATTTTCATTCCCATGGTTTTCACAAAATCAAAATCAGCGTTGTATAAGTCCACACCCCGGTCGCTCATCTTACCCTCATTATCCTCCACTTTTAACAGGAGTTTGCCAATTCCCTGCCCGGGCGAACTGGAAGCCATGCCGACTGCTGTAACTTCCGGGCTTTGTTTCAGGCGGTCAACCAATCCTTGAGCCTTCGCCCGTAAATCTCTTTCATTTAAATTTAATCTAATCACGCGTTCCTTCTCAAAGCCGAGATCTTTATTCCGCATATACTGAAGCTGATCAAAAACCACAAGGGTGGAAATCAGCATAAAGATCGAAATCCCAAATTGGAAGACCACCAATATTTTGCGGAAAATGACACTGCCACCCCGTTGGGCAAGTTTTCCTTTTAACACCGAAGAGGGATTAAAACCTGACAAATAAAAAGCCGGGTAACTACCACCAATGACCCCCACAAACAAAACAACCCCCAATAAACTTAAAATGACCGGCGTTTGTAAAATATAAGAGAATGGCAATAATTTATTCGCCAGCGTATTAAACGCGGGTAACAAGGCATATATCAGAAACATGCTCAATACCATGGCGATAAGTGCAAGTAAGACAGCCTCGGAAATAAATTGGGCGATCAACTGCCGGCGTTGTGAACCCATCACTTTTCTGATACCCACTTCTTTGGCGCGGTTAGCCGACCGCGCGGTGGAAAGGTTCATGTAATTAATGCTAGCGATGATGAGCATAAAGATCGCCACTGAGGCGAAAATATAGATAGTCGAAATGTCGCCACCTGCCTCCGCTTCATCCTGAATTTGCGAATAAAGGTGTATGTCAGTGATGGGTTGAAGTTCATATTTGATAGTGATACCAAATTGTTCAAATATGGGGTTCACCTTCTGCTTAATAACTGAATCAAGACTTGAATACATTTTCGAAAGATCGTACCCGTCGGGCAGATGCACATAGGTAAATACACCAAAATTACCCCAGCTTCCCTGAAAGTCAGGACGGGTGTTTCTTGAAATCAAGGCATCAAAAATAAAATGAGAATTCAACGGCACATCTTTTAAAATACCAGTGATCTTAAATTCTTCACCTTGCTGGTTCTGGATGGATTGACCCAAGGCAGAGGACGGATCTTCAAAATATTTTTTGGCGATTTTCTCTGTCATTACCACGGTGAACGGCAGATCCAGAGCGGTGGCCTGATCGCCGTGAATGAACTCATAGGTAAACATTTCAAATACCGTAGAATCTGTCAGGTAAAAATCTTCTTCATAGAACTGTTTGTCCCCATTTTTATACAAACTGCGACCTGTTCCAAAAAACCTGACTGCATTTTTTACCTCAGGATAATTATCGCGCAATTCTTCTGCCAGTGGAATTTGCGCAACCGCCCACGTGAAAGCATTGTCTGATTCTTTAATATTTGAAATAACCCGATAGATATTCCTGGCATTCTTATGATAACGGTCATAACTTAGTTCATCAAGAATGTACATGAACAGAAATAAACTGCAGGTAATGCCAATCGTTAGCCCAATGATATTGATAAGGCTATAAGTTTTATCCTTTACAATACTGCGAAAGGATATTCTAAAAAGGCTCTTGAGCATGGCAAAAAAGATAAGTTCACCTGAAGATGAAAGAAAACGATAAAAAGTTTGGCAGGAAAAAAAAGTCGAACCCACCATTAACCAAAAAAAATGGGTTGGACCATAATATTTTCCATGCCAACGCTGGCAATTTGTATGCCGATCACATTGGGGTGAAAAGTGGAATATACATAAACCTAACTTGGGGCATTGGGGATATAGGGGTATAGGGAAATACGGTATGAAGGAGTGGCGCTATATCGGGAAAGAGGTGCACGAATAGGGGTATCTGATTATCTGTTCGAAATCAAAATAAAACGTTCAATACCGGATGATTAGTTAGTTGACAATTGGGCAATTTTTCAATTGACAATGCCGGGGACAGCTCAAAGATCGGTCACTAAGGTCACTTATTAAAATTTATCAAAATCTAAAAGAAATTCGTCAATGTCAATCCGTGACTTCCATTTCCTAATGACCAATGACTATTGACTACTCCCACTCAACATCGACATGACGGTAATCCTGATGCCTTATCCCTAGCCTTATTACCGATGCCTTATCCAGCCCATCCATCGCGGTCGAGGCTTCGGTATTGGATGGCCTCAGCGAGGTGTTCGGTTTTTATTGATTCACATCCGGCCAGGTCTGCGATGGTACGCGAGACTTTTAATATCCGGTCATAAGCTCTTGCGGAAAGCCCTAACCTCTCCATAGCAGTTTTTAGCAAAGAATTGCCCGCGTCGTTGATCTCACAGATCTCCTTCACCATGTTAGACGGCATCATGGCATTGCAATAAATATTTTTGTGCGTTTCAAAACGGCGGGTTTGGATCCCACGGGCAAGTACTACCCTTTCGCGGATGGTCTCACTGGTTTCTACTTTCCTGTTGGCCGTCATTTCATCGAAACTTACAGGAACGACTTCAACATGCAGATCAATGCGATCCAACAAAGGCCCGCTTATTTTGCTGAGATAGCGTTGCACAATTCCGGGTCCGCATACACATTGCTTTTCCGGGTGGTTGTAATATCCACAAGGGCATGGGTTCATACTCGCGACCAGCATAAAATTCGAAGGATATTCAATTGAAACTTTTGCCCGGGAAATAGTTACCCGGCGTTCTTCCATGGGTTGGCGCATCACTTCAAGTACTGAACGCTTAAACTCCGGTAACTCATCCAAAAACAAAACTCCGTTGTGCGCTAATGATATTTCACCGGGTTGAGGGTTTCCACCTCCGCCAACGAGTGCCACATCTGAAACCGTATGGTGCGGCGATCGGTAAGGACGCGTAGTAAGCAAACCCGTTTCTCTTGACAACTTGCCGGCAACCGAATGGATCTTGGATGTTTCCAATGCCTCCTGCAATGTTAAAGGAGGTAAAATCGTCGGCAACCTTTTGGCTAACATTGTTTTGCCCGCTCCCGGCGGCCCGATCATGATAACGTTATGACCACCTGCTGCGGCGATTTCCAAAGCCCGTTTTATATTCTCCTGACCCTGAACATCTTTAAAGTCCGAATCATAAAAATTTTTTTTTGTGGCGAACATCTCCTGCGTATTCACTATGACAGGTTGAATGTCTGTCTTATTCTGAAGAAAACTGATAGCCTCCTTCAAAGATTTTACCGGCAACACCTGTAACCCATCCACGACGGCAGCTTCGCGGGCATTGCCCTCCGGAACAATTAACCCTTTAAATTTTTCCTTCCTTGCCTGAATGGCAATGGGTAATACACCTTTGATGGGACGAAGGAGTCCATCCAGGGCAAGTTCACCCATGATGACATATTGATCGAGCTTATCAGTGGTCATTTGCCCGGAGGCTTTCAATACGCACAAGGCTATGGGGAGATCATAGGAGGACCCCTCCTTGCGGATATCGGCAGGTGCAAGGTTGACAACTGTTTTTTTACGCGGCATAAAATATCCGCAGTTTTTCAAGGCAGACTCAACCCGGTGCTGACTTTCCTTTACAGCATTGTCAGGAAGGCCGCTCATATAGAATTTAGTGCCCTGGCCAACATTGACCTCTATCATGATAGTTCTGGCATCAACACCATGAACTGCACTGCCGAAGGTCTTTGCCAGCATAAAATGACTTAAGGTTGAGAGGGTAATTAAAACCTTGAGGTTGCCTATTCAGGAGCACAACAAAGGTTACCATCAATTCAATTCAATTGACCTCCTTTGGTTAAAGCTTCCTTCCCTTCTTCCCGTCATCCTTAGCAATCCCACAGGTAATTTAAACTAAAAAGGTAATCTAAACAATCTGACTTCGGATTTATTAAGGTCTCTGGAAAGGGAGCGTGAGCATGGGCAAACTCCCGCAAGGGAAAATAATTGATAAAATTTGAATAATCTTTGTCAGAATAGTAAAGATGTCACAAGGGTCGTGCGACTTTTGTCAGCTCCGCCGTATCAGGTCTTTGCAATAATCCTGATTCACCAATGTTACAGGTTGTTTTAAAGTTTGGCCTTCAGTTAACGCCATGAACAGCGCTGAAAGACCTTTTGAAGGTAGGGTGACGATTAAACTTGTGAAGGAGGATTAATGGGTCTCTGGGTGGTTGTGTTTTTTGTTCCAGCCTCCTGGAGATCGAACATCTTTGCCTTCAAAGTATTTACCTCCATTGTGAGGGCAGATTTCTCCCTGTTAAAGTCCTTCAGGGCAATCAGGTACCAGACGATGTCGATCCCAATCAGAATAACCCCGAGGAAGGTGATCCATTTGAAAGAAGGTATCCAACTAATCATACTCATGAGGAGGTTTGCATTATTTTCCAGCGCAAGGGTAAAAATAAATGCTCCAATGTGGAAGAGTGCAAAGATCAGGTAAAAAATGATTTTATTTTTTTTCATGCCGAAACTTTTTGACGTGGATACCGAGGTTTAGTTCTTAAAGGTAATTTAAAATTAAAAAGACTCAAAATATCGTTCCTTTCTGAATTTCATTCAGCTTTTTGTACAGACCGCTATTGCTTATTAAATCACGATGACTCCCCCTTTCGAGAATCCGGCCCTCCTGGACAACAATAATCTCATCAGCATGCTGAATGGTACTCAACCGGTGCGCTATTACAATGGAAGTACGGTTTTGCATCAGCTTATTCAAGGCGTCCTGTACCAGCCTTTCTGACTCAGAATCAAGTGCGGAGGTTGCTTCATCTAAAATCAGAATTGGGGGGTTTTTAAGCACCGCCCTTGCAATGCTGATCCGTTGTCGTTGCCCACCTGATAGCTTTGCCCCGCGCTCGCCAATGGAAGTTTGATATCCATCCTCTGTCTGCATAATAAAATCATGGGCGTTGGCAACCTTGGCCGCCTTGATAACATCCTCCTCCAGTACCGTTTCCATACCAAAGGCGATGTTATTAAAGATGGTGTCATTGAACAGAATTGATTCCTGTGTTACCACCCCCATGACCCTTCGCAATGATTCGAGCTCATAATCGGTTATAGGAATTCCATCCAGCTTAACAACGCCTTCGGATGGATCATAGAAACGAGGAACAAGATCCGCCAGCGTAGACTTGCCTCCTCCCGAAGGGCCCACCAGCGCAATGGTTTTTCCTTTTTCAATTTTCAGATTGATGTCGCGCAATACATGGTCCTTATCATAAGCAAAACTTACATTTTGAAATTCAATGTTATGAAAGAAATCTTTTAAAATGATCGCGTTCGGTTTATTTTTTATAGCCGGCTCAAGGTCCGTTATAGCAAAAATCCGAAGTGCCGACATGGTTCCTTTCTGAAGGGAAGTTATGCCATTCGAAAAACTTTTAGCAGGCTGAATCATGCTGGCATAAATGGTAAGGAAAACCAAAAACACCGATGGCTTCAATTCCTGATCGCCACCCAACACCAGCTGACCACCGTAGTACAATATTCCGGCTACAACCAAAACTCCCAAAAATTCTGAAATGGGCGAGGCTAGCTCATTTTTCTTTGATATAGAAAGGTTGACTTTTTTATGAAATGAAGTTTCCCGATCTATTTTTTTGAGGAAGAAATTCCGCGCATTGAAAGCGTTGATAACCCGCATGCCGCTAAAAGTTTCATCCAGGATATTCACAATCCTTCCCATAGTCTCCTGACTCAATTTTGCTTTCTTCTTCAGACGACGAACAATTTCTGAAATTACTCCCCCGGTCACTGGCAGAACGATGAGTGTGAATAAAGTGAGCTTTACACTGATCGTGAACAGAATGATCATGAAAACCATCAGTGTGATGGGCTCTTTAAAAACTGACTTCAAACCGTTCACTACTGCACCTTCCACTTCTGAAACATCATTTGTAAACCGGGATATCAGGTCCCCCTTTCGCTGATCATCAAAAAAACCGATATGCATTAGTGAAACCCTTTCAAAGATCTGCATCCGGATATTTTTCACCACATCCACCTTCAGTTTTGACGCCGCCATCCTTTCCAGGTATCGAAAAAGATTGGATAAGAAAACAAAAAAAACTATCAGGATACAGACGAAAAGGAGCGCTCTCAGGGGACCAAACTCGATGAATGTATTCATGAAATGGTATGAAAAAATTGACTTTAGAAAACCCAGTGAAACGGAAAATTCCGGATAGGGAACCGCTTCAATTTTAGATTGGTTAAAAAGAATATCAATCAGCGGTTGGATAAGTCCCAGGTAAACGGCATTAAAAAGAACGCCAAGCACGGCGAAAATAAAAAATTGTGCTAAGCGCGTTTTGGCACCAGGAGCATATCGAAGGATCCGGAAAAAAATTTTCATGGTTAAAACTCGTAAAGCCTTTGAGGTATATTCCAGCGCAAAGCTAAGGAACTAACGGAGGTATTGTTATTATAAAGGGCAACCGGACTTTCACTTTTGCGCAGAACGAGTGAGGCATCGATAAACAGATTGTGCCTCATCTGCCAGGAAACAGTGAAACTACCGAACATGATATTGTTCGATACCCCTTGCAGCACTGTATTATTGAATTCCTGCTGCCTGGTTCTGTTGTTCTTTAAGATATCACCTCCCCAGTTAACACCGGTTGTATCCCTTCCGATGGAACTTAATACCAGTTTGCCTGTCAGGTTCAGTCGTGGTAAAGGCTGGTAACGCAATATGCCTGCTACTTCTTTCAGGTTAGCACCCAGAGGATGGGCTATGGGTTGTTTATAACTGGTGTAATTTCCATAATTGGTGTGATGCGAATAAGTATAGGGACGGATAATATTTATTTCCCCCTGCAGATCGAGGTTTGGCAAGCCAAACGCATCCACATATTTCCCACCAAATTGCATCGCGAATTTATTGGCCCACCATCCATTGCCCTCCCGGATATTATCAATGACAAGTTCATCCAGCATAAATTGCCCGTAAATGGATACTTTTTTTATGGCATTCCATTTAACATCAAGACCGAGCAAAACATTATCACTACTTCCATTTTGCTGTTCAATAGCCCGGTAAAAAATGATTGGATTTAAATATTCAAGCCGGAAATGGTCTGTGCCCAACGGATCATCTGGACTGAAAATAACAGATTCAAAAACACCGATATTTAATTTTTTTCCAATATTCAGGCTGAGATGATGAAGTGCGACAAATTTATTTGGGTATCCGGTAAACGTATTGCCTGGTGTTGGCCTGTTGTCTGCTGTCATCTGGTTTAGCAGGAACAGGTAGTTGAGTTTCCATATCTTCACGTTGCCCTTTAGGAATAATGCAGGCGGTGAAAAATCAGAAAATATCATTGACCTGTATCCATTTCCCACAAAGAAACGATCATGGCCGAATTGCAAATTAATATGTTTCGTGGCCTCAAATGTTATGTATCCCCTGGCTTGCAGAAAGTCCACACCCTGACCTTCTTTGTAATTTTTCCAGAATCCTTCATGTGGAATAACACCTGTAGCACTCATTTGCTCCGATACATAAGAAGGCAATAGCGCCTGGTTATCCGTGAGATAGGTATAGAACCCCACCTTATTATCTACCATTCCCCGAACCTCAATGCCACGCGTATTAATGAAAAGCATCTCATCTTGCTGTGAATCTTTTCCCACACCCACATAAAGAACAGGATTAATATGAAGATCAAAATCCG
Source organism: Cyclobacteriaceae bacterium (assembly GCA_039917935.1). Classification (GTDB taxonomy): domain Bacteria; phylum Bacteroidota; class Bacteroidia; order Cytophagales; family Cyclobacteriaceae; genus Chryseosolibacter. The sequence goes on from JBDSIM010000059.1 coordinate 28,325, forward strand.
GCGTTTTGACGGAATAAAAATCAGACCTCTTTTTATAGAAGTGCTTAAGAACAGGATGATTACTATCGTTCAAAGAATTCTCTGACCATTCCCAGCTATCATTGTTCAAAAAATCATAATTGAACCGATCTGTTTGGCCGTTAAATACCCCATATCCTTTAAGGGTATCCAAATAGCCAATGATGGCTGACCTTTTATAGGGTTTTATCGCTGTAAAAAGTTCATCAACCAGCCGTCCTGATTTTATTTCATAGCGCTCAATCCAATGGTAGTAATCTTCATTGAGCGGCGCATAACTGCTTTGGGCATGCAATTGAAAGATCCCCGTAAGTAAAAATAAGAGAATAAAAATTCGCATTTAATTCACGATAATTTTTCTATAAATTTTAATGGATCAATTGCTATGTCTGGAAACTTTCTTAAAACCTGCTGATCAAACGTGATCAACGGCACAGATCTTATTTGTGCCACGTGTACAAATTCACAGTCGTATGCTGAACATCCGGAAAGCTGAACTAATTTCATAACCTCTTCAGAGTTGACTTGAATTTCATTTTCTTTCATTAAGTTTTCAGCGCGATTGATAGATTCCAGTCCGTCCGCAAAAGAGACGCCGCGCCTAATATATAAGGATACAACATTTCTGAATTCTGATCGCCACACCGCCGGGGCTATCCAGTTTGAATCCTTATAATAGATTTTTTCAGCGACCGGTGTTTTATCCGAAGGTAGCCACAGATAAACCAATATGTTGGTATCAATAGCGATCATCCCCGCCCAAACCTTTTGGCTTCGTTAATTTCTCCTTCTGATAACGTGACTGTTATTCTCGACCTGAATTCTCGGGCTTGCCTTATAACCTCTTCGACACCGGGTCTTTCACGCATGCCCAGAATTTCTTTTAATGTAACAATCACCTCACTGTTAATGCTTCTGTGGTTGGATTTCGCTTGAATTTTAAGCATTTCATATAATTCTTTTGGAATATTCTTGATCGTAAGATTAGCCATAAAATGGTTCCATTTTGGAACCAAAATTAGTTAAAATCACTTATAAAATCCCAGAGGGTAAGTTGGATTTCTGGGCACTATCCCTATCTTTGCAGTCCTTTTAAGAGGAAAAAGCAACTATTGACATGAAAAAAGGCATTCATCCGGAATACAGAGACGTGGTTTTTTGGGATACATCCAGTGACCACAAGTTTTTAACCCGTTCGACGCAGGCTCCCAAAGAGACCATTAAATGGGAAGACGGCAAAGAATATCCCTTGATAAAGGTGGAGGTAAGTTCAGCTTCCCATCCGTTTTTCACCGGCAAAAAGCTGTTTGTGGATACAGCAGGCAGGGTTGAGAAGTTCAAGAACAAGTATCAAAAGAAAGCTTAATTATTCTTCAAATAAGCACTGTGAAAAGGTCTTCGTCCTGAAGACCTTTTTTATTTTTGTTTTGGGAAAGAAAGTAAGCCATGTTAAATCTTTGTTGGGTCTTCATTCTTAAAAATAAATCCTGATCCAGAAATGAATCCGATCCTTTTCGATGACCCGATAATCAGGATAAACCTCCTACCCTTCACGTTCACCCGTCCAATCAGCAAAATAAGAGTCGGTATTCTCACATTGGATGAAAAATGGGAGAAGTGGCTGGGTTCAAAGCCCTCTTTTCAGACTGCGGAGTACCTCTCCAAAAAATTCCGCAGGAAAAGCACTCATGATAATGTATTGATCAATGGGGCGATTTGCCCTGACCAAAGGTTGGTGGATACCATTAAAGCTTTGCCCACCAATTATTTTCTTATTCAAAACCAATTGCTGATTGCAGCCAAAACACCGCAGTCTGAAATGACGCCCGGCAATACGGTCCAATATTCTGACCCGATAACCATCATTGACAGGCCCTGGAAGATTTTTCGCGAAAACGCGTCACAGATCAAAGTCGATTTTGAACTCATTACGGCCG
>JBDSIM010000060.1:0-15139 GCA_039917935.1 Cyclobacteriaceae bacterium
TATCTCAGAAGTTCTAAGAACTGATCTGCCTTGTTCGAAAATAAAATCCGGAATGATGACGGGTTCAAGTTCCTCCTGATTGTTGTAGCCGTGGTCAGTGAAGGCTGCAAAGAAGACAGGTTTAACAAGTTGCGAAGTGGTGATGACACCAGTTGCCACCTGCATTCTTCCTGAATTTTTAGCTTTTTCCCCTTTGGAAGCCACACCCTCAACTTCCAAAATACCAGTCTTCATGGCTGGTGCGTAAGGAAAAGAAAATGATTTCGTGACTTTTGGCTGCTCTGTTGCAGCATTTGGATAATCCTCAGCCTTAAAAGGAATAGGATCCAGGGCTACTTCCTGTTCGCCATATTTATAAAAAGTATTCACCGTGTAGACAGTGCCCTTTTTTAACATTTTAACAGGAAGATTAGCTGCCATATCGAAGGTAACCGTGTCTTTATGTACCTCCAAAGGATTTGGAGTTACCGTAAGTTGTTGGTCCTTAGACATTTTGAGCATCTTGGGCAGAGTACAGCCCGCAAGGCTTAACGCAGCAATAGTAAAAAATGAGTAAACTACTTGTCTCATTGGATTTAGGTTATGTTGAAGTTAGAAGGTTGCAAAACTAAAATTATGTGTATTTTTTTGCAATTATAGTCAAAAAAATAAGAATACTGCCACTCCATTACAAGCTGTGGCTTGTTATATTTGTAAGCCGGATTTTTGGTCGGTAAATGAACTTTTTCGCAAGTTGAAAGCATAACGTTTGGATATGAGTGATTTAGCGTTTAGAATCCAGCATTTCTTTGAGGGGTATGCCTTTGGAGTGTGCACCCGATTGGGTGAAAAGCTGGGAATGGCAACATCGAGTATAAGGCTATTTTTTATTTATGCCTCTTTTATAACCTTTGGCTCGCCCGTGATTGTTTATCTGGCGCTCGCATTTGTTATGAACATGCGCAAGCATTTAAGAAAGCGCAATCCCATCTGGGATTATTAAACCTGAAAGGTTTTTTTATTGCGCAGGTAATAATCGAAAACGATTAAACCGGGATGAATGTTTTTTCTCGGGTAAGTGCGATTTGCCTTTCTGACAAGGTTTCGTTTCACTTTCAGGCTCTTCCAATGTGTTACAAAATGTACATGGGCAAGTACTACGCTTTTAAAATTTTGGCCCTGACCTTGAAAAAGAAATAATACAGCTGCCATCCAATCGAGCATTAACCTAAGCGGAAGTTTATAGATGAGTTCGCCCGTATCCAGGTGTTTGAAAATTAAACTCAGGCCGTTTCGAAAGTTCAGATAGGTTTTTTGAGGGTGATGATAATCCAGCGTTCCCGCACCCAGGTGATACACCGTGCTTTGTCCCGAATAAAAGACCAGATCGTGTGAGCGGTTCAGCTTCCAGCAAAGATCAATTTCTTCCATGTGCGCAAAAAGATCTTCATCAAAACCACCGTGTTGGTGAAATTTTCCTGAACGGATCATCATGCAGGCTCCTGTGGCCCAGAAAATCGCGCGTTCATCGTTATACTGACCTTGGTCTTCCTCCACATGATCAAATACGCGCCCACGGCAAAAGGGATATCCCATTGAATCTAAAAAGCCTCCCCCGGCTCCGGCATATTCAAAATGATTTTTATTTCTGAAGGATAAGATCTTGGGTTGTACAGCCGCGACAGTTGGGTTGGAATCCAGAATGGACATCAATGGTTGAAGCCATAAAGAGGTTACTTCCACATCTGAATTAAGCAATACGTAATATTCGGCGCTGATCTGACGAAGCGCCCGGTTATAGCCACCGCAGAATCCATAATTATTTCCTAACTCCAGGATTGAAACCTGTGGGAAATGCAAACGGAGCCATAAAATTGACCCGTCTGTTGAACCATTATCGGCAACATAAATGGAAGCTTCCGGAGAATGTAGAACAACTGAGGGAAGAAACTGCCGGAGCAGTTTTTCACCATTGTAATTTAAAATAACGATGGCCAGTCTGGTCATCCCATCATGCTGCTTAAATCCATTCCTGGAATATTAGGCAGCAACCCTTCTGTACTCTTTCTCAGTTCCTCCTTCGCCTTAACATCAGCTTCTTCCGCTGCTTTATTTACCGCCGCGATGATGAGATCCTGTAAAACAATTCTGTCATCTGATTTTAATAATGACGGATCAACATCCAGATCGATCAGCTGCCGCTTTCCATTGACAGTAGCTTTTACCAATCCACCGCCAGATTCACCGGAGGCCTGCACATGCACGAGGTTGTCCTGTGCTTCCTTCAAACGGGCCTGAACCTCCTTCATTTTGCCCATCATTTTCATCATATCGAACATAACTTTGGATTTTTGGTATCAAGCAACAAGCTCCATGCCTGTTGGGGATAAGACAGGGGGATAAAGGTATAAAGGTATAAAGGTATAAAGGAAATAGGGATATAAGCCTTATTGCCCTATATCCTTACCGCCCTATTTCCCCAGGACTATCGCTTCCTCATCAGGAGAACCGACCCAGAGCGTTTAAAAGTTCTCCCCGCGCGATCCTTTATGTCGGCGATAAAGGTATAGGTTCCCTCTGGCATGTCATTACCGCGGAAAGTCCCATCCCATCCTTGCTCAATGTCATTCGCAATGAACAACAATTCGCCCCAGCGATTGAAAATTTTCATTTCAAAATTTATGACATATTGACCAAAGACGGTAAAGATATCATTCAGGTTATCTCCATTGGGCGTAAAAGCGGACGGGTAAAATAAATTGGGATCCTTCAGGATAGGGATCGTGTTGGATACTGCCCTTCTTAAACCAGCATCCACAGGAGTAGCTTTCACTACATACAAAAATGTTTGAAAATCGAGGTCATCGGAATCATCGATATAAGACGTGACTATACCCAGGTCAAACGTGCGGAGCAACTGACCGCCTTCGGAATATTTTTCGACTCTGTATCCAGCCACACCGTTAGACCAGCCCGAGTAAGGTGACCAGGTTAAGCTTATCGCGTTATCCTTTTGCAGGTTTCCGCTGAGCCTGATGGGGCAGGCCTCCAGACTTACCGGACTCTGGTTACCACACACATCGACATAACTGACTTTATAACATGACGCGTCTTCCACTTTGTACGCCACATCGGCGAACGATTGTTGGGTGCTTGTAGAAAGAAAATTGTAGACCCCACCAATGGATTTGTCGATTGAAAATTCTGCCGGAATAAATCGCAGATCGGTTTGCCATTCCAGGATCAGGCTGCTTTGCCCGACAAACGCGGTGATGTCTTTAATGGCCGCAGGAATATCGGTTGAAATTCCGGTGTCACATTTAGACAATGACATGCTTTGACTTCCGTTGGGATAATTGGTGGTCAACTGGTAACAGTAATCAATTCCGCAAGTAATTCCCGTATCAGAATAAGGCGAGCCCGGAGGTGTTGTCTGCAGCAAGGAGCCATCGCTGGCATCGCGGACTAACCTGAAACTGGACACACCCACCGTATTGGTTGCCCACCGGAGGTCCATCGCGTTATTCCGCGCAGTTAAATCAAAATTTGCACTGCAAATGATGGCTGAAGTATAGTTCAGATTATTACACGGGTCAAAGGCGGATAGCCGGAAGCAGTAATAATTATCGTCTGTTCTTAAATTAATGATCGTATCGACTGTTGTGTTGTATAATACTTTTGCCTGTTGAAAGGTGGCCCCGTTGTTGGTGGCGATGTCAAGTTTATATTGAATATTCGGCAGTCCGTTAAAGTCCAGGCGGATGCTCGTGTTATCCAGGACTTCCAATCGTGAAATGGTTGGCGTTGGTAGTGTTAGCAGAGGGGTTATGCTTTTACTGGACATACTGCAATTATCAGCCGCGTTAATATTTCTTCCCCGCACGGTTACTGTCTGCGGGGATGAGACCCCGTAATTGTAATTATAAGTATCCAGACTATTGACCGTTACCTCCGGGCTTCCGTCATTGAAGTTTATTACGTACTCATCGTAATCCGTATCCGTCACCTTTACGGAGACTTCATTGTTGCCGCAAGTATAGACATCGAAATCCGGTTGAGGATTGGGCGTTACTTCGATGGGTATATCATCAAATCCCGAAGTTTGAAAAAGAATTTTCAACAGGAATGTGCCAGGCTGATTGTAGGTATAGGCAAATGTAAGGGATTGAAATACATTGTTTCCTTCAAAATCCATATCACAGGGATTTGAACCATCGCAAACAAAAGGGACGATAATGGTTACGTTCACCGTAAAGGGTGCGCATCCTTTGATTTCATTCACCTGAAAACGTCCTAAACGGCTTGTGGTTACCTGTCCCAAAGCGCACCAGTTCAGTCCGAAGGTGATCATCAGTATTATTACCGTTCTCCAAATCATGCAGGAAGTGCTAAAGCTTTCAGGAATTTTTCCGCATTTTGAATGTCATCATGCAATACCCGGTCATCCTCTATAAACGGTACAGTTAATCGGAAAGTATCGACCATCTCCTCCAGAAAGGGGGAAGTATGGAGTGGCCTTCGGAAGGTCAACGCCTGCGATGCCGTAATCAATTCTATGGCCAGCACAGAATACACATTATTCACGATTCTATACGCTTTGGTGGCGGCATTTGCGCCCATACTGACGTGATCTTCCTGCCCGTTTGAACTGACGATAGAATCAACAGAAGCCGGCGTAGACAATTGTTTATTCTGGCTTACCAATGCCGCGGCGGTGTATTGAGGGATCATGAGTCCTGAATTAATACCCGGACTGGCCACAAGGTAATTGGGCAATTCGCGCGCTCCGGAGATCAGTTGATAGGTTCGTCGCTCCGAAATATTGCCCAGCTCACTGAGGGCAATGGCCAAAAAATCCAGGGAAAGTGCCAGCGGTTGTCCATGGAAATTTCCCGCGGAGATAATCAGGTCTTCATCGGGGAAAACATTGGGGTTATCCGTTACACTGTTCACTTCTGTCAGGAATATATTGGCTACATAATCAATGGCATCGGCGCTGGCGCCATGTACCTGTGGTATGCAACGGAACGAATAGGGGTCCTGTACGTGTTTCTTTTGTTGCCGGATGAGTTGACTTCCTTCCAGCAGCGAATAGATTTCCGCAGCAACTTTTCTTTGTCCTGATTGAGGGCGAATGGCATGTACCTGTGCCATGAAGGGTTCCCTTCGGCCATCAAAAACATCCAGCGAAAGCGCTCCGATAATATTGCTCAGCGTTAATATACGCCGCGCATGGTGGGTACACCACACGCCGTAAGCGCTCATAAATTGGGTTCCGTTTAACAAGGCCAGTCCTTCTTTGGCCTGAAGATGAATGGAGGGCCATTCGAATTTTTTATTAATCTCGGTGGATGCATACAAATGGCCCATGTGTGTTACCTCTCCCAAACCGATCAACGGCAGGGAAAGATGGGCGAGCGGAGTCAGGTCACCGGAAGCTCCGAGCGAACCCATTTCATAAATCACAGGAAGAACGGCGTGATTAAACATTTCTACCAGTCGTTCAACCGTAATCAGTTGCACTCCGGAATATCCATATGACAAACACTGGATTTTCAGAAACAGCATCAATTTGACAATTTCCTCGGGTACCGCGGGCCCTGTACCACAAGCATGCGATTTGACCAGATTCTCCTGAAGTTTTTCAAGCTGATCGTTTGATATGTGGCGATTGTATAAAGAGCCAAAACCGGTGTTGATGCCGTAAATCGGTTCACGGGAATTTTTGATTTTCTCATCCAGATACGCACGGCAATGGAGAATTTTTTTTCTGGCTTCATCTGCCAGCGAAAGGTTAACACCACCAAGGAATATAGGCTGTAGTTCTTCCAGCGTTAACTTCTCCGACGTAATGTAGTGCGTGTGCGCTGGCGACATGGATATTGGTTTTCTTTGCGAAGGAGCCTTCCGTAAAAAAAGGAATCACCCCGTTGTAAAGATTATTTTTTTAGGGTTTCTATGATCTGTTCAAGGTAAAGTTTTTCCTGCACACCCGTCTCCAGGTTTTTAAACGAAATTAATCCGGAAGTAATTTCTTCCGACCCAATGACAATGGCATACGGAATTTGTTTTTTATTGGCGTAGTCAAGCTGCTTTTTTATTTTGGATGTGTCCGGATATATTTCAGAAGCAATGCCCGCGTTTCGCAGGGGTGAGAGTAAGCCCAATCCATAGCGCATACTTTCCTCATCGAAATGACAGACTAACACACGCGAAGAAACCTGCGTATGTTTGGGAAAGGCATCGAGTTCTTCCATGGCATCGTAGATCCGGTCTACGCCGAAGGAAAATCCCACGCCGGATAATTTTTCTTTATCGCCGAAAGCCTGGGTGAGGTTATCATACCTGCCACCACCACTTACGCTGCCTATGCTCACATGGTTCATCTTCACTTCAAAGATACATCCGGTATAATAATTTAGTCCGCGTGCCAGTGGAATGTCAAAGTCAACATGGGTATCGTCTGAGCCGAGCGAATTTAAAAATGTAAAAACTTCCCCGAGGTCTTTCAGTCCTTTTGTCCCCTGCTCACTGTTCTTGAATTTTAATTTCAGAAAGCTTAGTTTATCGGTTGTGGATCCTTTGACGTTCAGAATTTCAAACAGCATGTCAATACTTTTTTGCGGAAATTCCTTTGACAGGAGTTCCTCTTTCACTTTTTCTTCGCCGATCTTATCCAGTTTATCAATGGCCACAAACAGCGAGGTTTCTTTTCCGGCAACACCGATGGTTTCGGCTATTCCGTTCAACACACCCCGGTGATTAATTTTGATGGTGTAATCTTTGATTCCGAGCGTTCCAAAAACGGCTTTGATCATCAGGATGATCTCCGCTTCGCAAACGAGCGAATCTGTTCCCACCACGTCAGCATCACACTGATAGAACTCTCTGTAGCGGCCCTTCTGAGGCCTATCAGCGCGCCATACAGGCTGGATCTGGTACCTTTTGAAGGGAAATGTCACCTCGTTTCTGCTCATCACCACGAAGCGCGCAAAGGGCACTGTAAGGTCATAACGAAGGCCTTTTTCAGCGATTTCCGGAGTCAGAATACGGCTATTGGGGGTGGCTAATTTCGCGGGTGCAATGTCCTTTAAATAGTCGCCGGAGTTCAGGATTTTAAACAGTAACTGATCGCCCTCTTCGCCGTATTTGCCCGTGAGCGTAGACAGATTTTCCATGGCGGGAGTTTCGAGGGGCAAAAATCCAAAGATTTGAAAGACCTTGCGGATCGCATCAAGAATAAAATGCCGCTTGGCCATGACAGCGGGTCCAAAATCCCGGGTTCCTTTGGGAAGAGTGGGTTTCTCCATATTTACGGTCTAAAAGGGCAGCAAGTTATGTAAATTTTTGGTGCGCAGAATTTGGGAAACCAGTAGCCGAAGCTGGCCCAATGCGACCTGTCTTTCCAGGAGGATCTTTGTGCAAGTGAGCGGGTCGTGGTGGTGGGTTGGCGCTAATAGCTGAGGGACTCGATACTCTTGCCAAACAGATTTTAGGAGTTGGTGGAGCATTTTTTGCTTTAGGATCCGGAATATTAGCACTTGCCGTTTATAAAAACACACTGAAGAAACTAAACCATGGCGATAAATGAAGTCATATCCATTATCTTGATTCTGGTGATATTCCTCACTGGATTTGTTCCAATCGTGATGGGGATCATTTATTATACTCGGGAGAACAGGCGACTGGACGGGGAAGAAAAAGAAGCGAAAAAGGCCGCCTCCCACTGATAAGTTGGCAACTAACAAACTTTTACAGTGGACAAAAGTTTGCAATACCGGATTTCCGCCTTATTTTTGCACTCCTTTTAATAGTAAAGCCATGTCAGTTACAAGACTTAAGAGAAAAAACCGCAAAGATAAGGCAAAATCGGCCAGAAGACGCCAAAGCCTCAAGCTTCAAAACTTTCAGCCGGTGATGAAAACCGTTGATGTTGAAAAAATTAAGGAAGAATTTAAGGCCAAGAAAAAGGCAGCTTAAACTTCCGAAATGATATTGGAAAGTCCCGCCGGTGTGGGACTTTCTCTTTTTCTGACTTTTCTGTCGATTCCCAACTAACGCTAATTCCATGGCAGAACTTCACCTGGTAAACTGGAACGTAAACGGTATCCGGTCCATCATTAAAAAAGATTTTATTAAGGATGTGCGGGCACTGTCACCCGACATCCTTTGCCTCCAGGAAACAAAAGCCTCCGTGGAGGAAGTGAAGTCTGTGCTGGAGTTATTTCCTGAGTACAAGGTGTTCGTCAATTCCTGCAAGACTAAAAAAGGGTATTCGGGAACCACCATCATGTCGAAAACGGAACCGAAGCAGGTGACCTGTGATATGAATGTTGAAGAACACGATCAGGAGGGGAGGGTGATGACCGCTGAGTTTGATCATTATTACCTGGTAACCGTTTATGTTCCGAACGCGGGGGAAGGACTAAAAAGACTGGACTATCGCGAGAAATGGGACGAGGATTTTCGGAAATACCTGAAGTCTCTTCAGGACAAAAAACCGGTGATTGTATGCGGTGACCTGAACGTGGCACATCAGCCTATCGATATAGCCCGGTCAAAAGAAAATTACAATCGGTCTGCGGGATATACGCAAAGGGAAATTGACGGTTTTACGAAACTGCTTGAAGGTGGTTTTGTAGACACTTACAGAAGATTTTATCCCGAAGAAGTAAAATACACCTATTGGAATGTCATGTTCAATTCGCGCTCGCGGAATGTCGGATGGCGTATTGATTATTTTTTGGTTTCCGAACCGATTATAGGAAAAGTAAAGGATGCGATGATCTATGATCAGATACTGGGATCAGACCATTGTCCGGTCGGATTGAAAATTGAAATTTGATTTGGGTAAGTTCGTGCTATCGGTTTTGAAAGTTGACATCATGATGCTTCCCATGTGGCATCGCTGTGGAGTTTACAGCCCTATTCCTATGTTCATTCCTATCTTCGGCAAGATTCCTTTATAAGCAGGGTCTAAAATGCCATCGTAATAATAGTAATTTTGGTCCGGTGCCTGGCCGCTCACGATCGTATTTGAAAACTGGACACCACCTCCCACAAAGGCATCCAGAAATAATACCTGCCATAGTGTTTTTTGGTATCCGATGGTAAACCCCAACCCCCAGTTCGTGATATCCTCTTCATAATTGTTGTTCCATTGGGTAACTGGCCTTCCGGTATTGGGATCAAAATAGGTGTACTGATTGGCGAATTGTCCTGAATACGAACCGCCTTGAATATAAGCGGCTCCGTAAATACCCTGATGAGAGCTTTTGTTTCTCTTAGACGTAATTATTTTCATAGGACTCACATACTTCCTGAGTTGAAACTCTCCGGCCAACCCTTTGTAACCATATTGATCGAAACCATCCGCGTTGTTTCAAGTTTGGCGGTAAGAAAAATGGCGAAGCTTGTAGAGTGGGTCTTATTAAAGCGTTCAACACCGAATTTTAAGGAATTATCGGTAAAATGCTGGGGTGATAGTTTGAGTATTGTGCGTGAAATGATTTATGCCTCCTGGCCCTGACTTGCTGAAAAACAAAGGGTGGCCAGGATGGTTGCTATAATATTTCTCATAGAAATAGGTTTGTATGAAAACGATTTCCGATAACATAAAATTATTAACCTCAGTATAAATTTTTATGAACACTTTAGATTTGGATAATTTTTTGTAAGGCGGCATGACAAGACAAGTGCTATGCATTACATGAGCGCGCAATTATGCGTCGAACCACGTTTTAAGTCCTTTCTATATCCGCGCCCAAGGCTTTCAATCGTGTATCAATATTCTGATAGCCCCTGTCAATCTGGTCGATGTTGGATATTTCGCTTTCTCCATTTGCCGACAGTGCGGCAATTAACAGCGCTACCCCTGCGCGAATATCGGGAGAAGACATCTTGATTCCTTTTAAACGGTTTTTTCTGTCCAGTCCGATAACTGTAGCGCGATGTGGATCGCACAAAATGATCTGAGCTCCCATGTCAATAAGTTTATCGACAAAGAACAAACGGCTTTCAAACATCTTTTGATGGATGAGTACAGTGCCTTTCGCCTGTGTGGCAATCACCAGCACGATGCTTAGGAGATCGGGGGTGAAGCCTGGCCAGGGTGCATCGGCCACGGTGAGAATGGATCCATCAATAAACGATTCAATTTCATATTTTTCCTGTGAAGGAATAAAAATATCATCCCCCCTGAACTCCATTTTAATGCCGAGTTTTCTGAAGATCTCAGGAATAATTCCCAGCATATCTATCCTGCAGTTTTTGATGGTGATCTCAGACTGCGTCATGGCTGCCAGGCCTATGAAACTTCCGATCTCAATCATGTCGGGCAACAAGGTATGTTCAGTGCCATTTAATTTTGTCACCCCTTCAATGGTCAGCATATTGGACCCGATGCCACTGATTTTTGCACCCATGCGGTTGAGCATGAGACAGAGTTGTTGCAGGTAAGGTTCACACGCAGCATTGTAAATGGTGGTGTTGCCTTTCGCTAACACCGCGGCCATGACGATGTTCGCAGTTCCTGTTACGGAGGCTTCATCGAGCAACATGTAACATCCTTTCAATTCAGATCCATCAATGGTGAAGAGGTGTTCAGCGGAATCGAAATTGAATTTGGCTCCCAGCTTTTGAAATCCGAGGAAGTGGGTATCAAGTCTCCTTCGGCCGATCTTATCACCTCCGGGTTTTGGCATGGTTGCCTTTCCAAAACGTGCGAGTATTGGTCCCAGCAACATCACAGACCCGCGCAGAGCCGAAGCTTTTTTGCGGTAGTCATCACTTTCTAAAAATCTTGTGTTGATGTTGGATGCGGTAAAGCGGTAGGATTCAGGACCTAGTTTTTCAACCTTTGAACCCAGGTCACGGATGAGATCGATCAGCTTATTGACGTCAACAATATTGGGAACATTGTGAATGGTTACTGTATCTTCTGTAAGGATGGTTGCACTGATAATCTGGAGAGCTTCATTCTTAGCACCTTGTGGTATTATTTCTCCTTTTAATTTCTTCCCTCCCCTGATCTTAAAAACACTCATCTAAATTAGTTGACAGTTTACAATTATACAGTTGACAAAAAATACCGGTACTAAGCCGGTATTTTTTACTTTTTACTTTCTGTTTTGTGCTTTCTACTTTTTGCTTTCCGCATCTACTGGTCTCTTCTCCTGCGGAAGTTTCCGCCCGTTCCACCACCTTTGTGACCGCCTTTGTTAAACTGGCGCTGACCATTTCCGCCGCCGCCGCCACCCTGATGGCGCTGATTGCCTCCGCTGCCAGGCTGCGGTTTTACTTTTTTTCGTTCCTTATAAAGTTTTTCGAATAGATTATCCTCTCTCACTTTTTCAATGGTCATATCCAGCGCGCCGCCGGACATCATCTGGATGTCGCGAAGAATGACCGAATCATCCAACGTCTCTTTGTTCCAGTTTCCATAAAAAGTTTTCATTAGTTTGCCGAGATAAATAATGGCATCCTGACGTTCCTGTGGATCTTCTTTTTTCAAAGCTTCCTTTACGAGTTTTTCAATATTCTTGCCATAGTGTTTGAATTTGACCTGGCTCTGGGGATAATCTACCTTGTCCGGTTTCTTGAACAGAATATCCCTTTCAGGTACGGGATAAGGACTATTGATATCAAGGTTAAAATCAGCAATGATATACAGGTCGTCCCATACGCGTTGCGGATTTTCCGGTTGATCTTTGATGGTAGGGGTGAGTTGCTTGATCAGTTCAATTAAAGTATACGCCAACTCAGTCCTTTTATCTTTATCAGGAAGCAAGCGAATGTAATCCACCAGCTTCTGAACATTGCGGCCGTATTCCTTTAAAATAAGGTGCGGCCTTTCTGTATTATATTCTCCTATGATCATGTATGGGTAATGGTAATGATTTTTCTTAAATGATTGCTGACAGCGGGATTGGAATAGGGATACTGTCTCTTCTATCTTCAATAAGACTTATATAAGCAAATCTAAGGCTTTCTTTAATAACCTCCAACCGCATTAAAATTTAGTTATCAATGATCCTTAGTTTGGCAAAGCTAAGTAGCAGGGTTTTTTCGCCCACTTCACTGAAATCGATTTTCGCTTTCCGGTCTGCTCCTGTCATATCCATGTTTACAACCGTTCCAAATCCGAATTTGGGATGCTCCACTTTCATACCGGTCTGTAAAAGGGAGGTATCGCTGGGGGCAAAATCGTCTGGTGTTTTATAGGTGGCTGCCCTGGATTTCAACGGGGGCGGAGCTGAAGTGATGGTCTTCTTAATTCCATTCACCAGGTTTTTGGCGTACTGGCTTGGTGGAGGGGCTGACTCCATTCCTCCGAACCGGCTGCTGAGTTTTATAAAATTTGCGTCCACATCATCAAGGAAACGACTGGGCTCGCAGTTCTTTAGCCGTCCGAACCGGTATCTGGTCAGGGCATAGGAAAGGAACAATCGTTTTTGGGCCCGGGTAATGGCCACATAGAACAACCGTCTTTCCTCTTCCAGGTCGGCGCGGCTGCTCAACATCATTTGGGAAGGAAAAAGATCTTCCTCCAATCCACAGATGTAGACGTATTTGAACTCCAGGCCTTTCGCCATATGGATGGTCATCAGGGTAACTTTTTCAGGATCTTTATCTTTGTCCTCATCCTGGCCTGTGACGAGTGAAATTTCCTGCAAAAATGATCCTAAAGATTTGTCCTGTCTTTCGGTATCATCTGTAAATTCCTTAATGGCATTCAGAAGTTCCTGCACGTTTTCATAACGGCTTAAGCCTTCCACCGTTTTATCTTCATATAATTCGCGCAGCAATCCGGAACCTTTCGCAATTTCAAAGGCGGCATCGTAAGCATCTTTCCTTTCGAGTTCAAGATTGAAGCGTTTGATCATCGCTACAAAATCCCCGATAGGGCCTGCTGCCCGACCTCCGACAAAAGGAGAAGGATTCTGCAGGATTTCCCAGATGGAGGTGCCATGATCATTGGCGGCGACAACAATTTTATCGACGGTGCTGTCACCTATTCCGCGTTTGGGGAGGTTGATAATTCTTCTGAACGAAGCTTCGTCCTGTTGATTCATGGAGAACCGAAGATATCCCAGCAAGTCTTTGATTTCCTTTCGCTGATAGAACGACAATCCTCCAATCACTTTGTATTTGATGTTCATCCGCCGAAGGGCTTCTTCAATGGCGCGTGACTGACTATTCGTGCGGTATAGGATAACGAAATCGCTAAACTTAATCTGATGCTGCATCTTTTCTTCGAATATCGAAGAGGCAAGGAGTCGCCCTTCCTCGTTGTCGGAAACTGCTTTGATCAGCTCAATAAGATGACCTTCTTCATTGGCCGTCCAGACCTTTTTAGGCAATTGTGCACGGTTGCGTTTAATGACCGAGTTTGCGGCGTTAACAATATTTTGCGTCGATCTATAATTTTGCTCGAGCTTATACACTTTTAGTTCCGGGTAGTCTCGCTCAAAATTCAGAATGTTGGTAATATCCGCGCCGCGAAAAGCATAAATGCTTTGGGCATCATCACCGACAACACAGATATTTTGTCTGACCGACGCGAGTTTCCGGATGATAAAATACTGACACAGGTTCGTATCCTGAAACTCATCCACAAGAATGTATTGAATACGGTGCTGATATTTATTGAGCACCTCAAGGTGTTCTTTAAATAATTTGTCGGTGTTAAAAAGCAGGTCATCAAAATCCATTGCCCCTGATTTAAAACAGCGCAAAGAATATGTTTTGAAAATTTTGCCGAGTTCCGGGCGGAGATTGGCGGCGTCATCAGCCATCAATTCAATATGTCCCAGGTATTCCTGCCATCCGATCAGGCGGTTTTTCGCTGCCGAGATACGATTGTAAACCGTGCTGGGTTTGTAGATAGTATCATCCAGTCCCAACTCTTTTACAATGGATCTCAGCAGTGATTTAGAATCATCGACATCGTAGATGGTAAAGTTATTCGGATAGCCAATGTGATGAGCTTCCGCCCGTAAGATCCTGGCAAATACGGAGTGAAAAGTTCCCATCCACAGATTGCGCGCGTCATTACCCACCACTTTTTCGATGCGTTCACGCATTTCTTTAGCGGCCTTATTTGTAAAGGTAAGCGCCATGATATTGAAAGGATCAATCCCTTTACTTTGAATCAGGTGTGCTATGCGGAAGGTAAGCACGCGTGTTTTGCCGGAGCCAGCGCCTGCAATCAACATACAGGGACCTTCTGTATTGATTACCCCTTCCCGTTGTGGTTCATTCAAAGTATCTAAATAGTCACTCATTCAACGGGCAAGTTACAATAGGATTTTTTGGAATAATGGATTCGTAATTTTTTTTTGCGAGCAGGAAATCTTTGCTTTAACAAGGTAATATGGATCGCTGATTAACACGATGTTACTGGATTGTGAATGCCGGGAAAAAATCACTCCAGATGATTTATCAACACCGAAGTTGCCGGATTAATTCGGCTGCTGCAGCATCCGCCCTGAATTCCGGAAAATCTGTTTATTTTTGCATTATGATGAAAGTTGGAGAGGTTTTGATTTCAGATGATATCCGGGATAAAGAGTTTGTCTGCAATCTCGAAAAATGCAAGGGGGCATGTTGTGTGGAAGGAGATTTCGGCGCTCCTCTGGAAGAAAGTGAACTGCAGATACTGGAAGATATTTATCCTGTCGTAAAACCCTACTTAACCGCCAAAGCAGTTAAAACAATTGAAAAGCAGGGGACTCACACGATTGATGATGACGGTGACCTTTGTACGCCTGTTGTTGAAGGAAGAGAATGTGTGTATAGCACGTATGATAAGAAAGGTATTTTGAAATGTGCCATTGAACAGGCATACAATGACGGTAAGATCAATTGGAAAAAGCCTATCTCCTGTCATCTTTACCCCATCCGTATCACCAAGAAAAAGAATTTCGAGGCGCTCAATTATCACAAGTGGCATATCTGCTCTCCGGCCTGTTCTTTAGGAAGAGAATTGCAGGTTCCTGTTTATAAATTTTTGAAAGATCCGTTAATACGGAAATATGGTGTTGAATGGTATGCCGAGCTGGAAAAAGTTATTGAAGCGCCACCGGAGGTGGTGAAAAAGGTATAGAGGTATAGATGTATAGAGGTATAGAGGTATAGAGGTATAAAGGTATAGAGGTAT
>JBDSIM010000061.1:0-28868 GCA_039917935.1 Cyclobacteriaceae bacterium
AAGCTGATCCTCATGATCCCAGTGGAGGGCACCAGAAGCTTTGTAAAAGAATGGAAGTCTGGTTTTTATTATACCGCATTGGGAGCAGGCATACCCATTGCTATGGGATACCTGGATTATGGACGTAGAGTGGCAGGGTTTGGCGATTTGTTTTATCCTTCAGGAAATTATCAGCAGGATTTGAAGGCCATCCAAAACTTTTATACCAAATTCAAAGCACGTTATCCGGAAAAATCAAGTTTGAGGCAGGACCCTTAAAAAACCGTTCTAAAACGTATCCGCTGTTAACTGAAATTTTAAATCCACAAGAATGTCCACGCTTTCAGTTAACGTCTCGCGTGTAATTACCTCTGTCCTTAAATTATACGATGAGGCTTTAATATATTTGTCAAGATTTTCTTTCGTGGGGATAAGCAAAACGGTACTTACATCTGCCGGAATATTTTCAAGTTTGGCCAATTCCAGTTCTGTAGTTTGATCAGAGGAGATAAAAATCCGAATCGATTTTAGGAAACTAAATTTTTTTGAAACTGGATTTGTGATGGATAACTTTAACTGCTCCAGCCGAACATCCTTCACGAGATTCACATGCGTACGGTTATTTTCATATTGTTGTTGCGAATTTGAAGTTACATCAGGCGTCGGAATCTCAAGCGGTACATTCAGCAGAGAAGTGTTTTGGATCGTAAAGGATGTCTGATCGTTGATATTAAATTTTAAGAGATTCTCAACATCATTACATCCCGAAAGGATAGCGAAAATCATCAGAAAGACCACGTTTTTATTTACCATCATGAGAACTTTGTCTTTAATGGTCATTCAGAATGAAAAGTGACCTTCTTGTTCCCTGGAAATTTCATTTTGTTCGACGAATTTCCTTTGACTTCAATAATTAAGGTATAGCGTAAACGTTTGAATCCTGGAAAACGGATCTTAAAGAAATTTCCCAATGGGAAAACTTATCCGGCTTGGTAATAAAATGTTTAGCCCCCAATTGTCGGGTTTCCAGAATTGTTTCCTGGTCAGAACTGGTACTGAGAATAATTACAGGAATGTGTTTTATTTTTTCATGGGCATGCCGGGCTTTCAAAAACTGTTTGCCATTCATCAACGGCATATTCAGATCAAGAAAAATAATATCGGGGTTTACTTCACCCGCCAGTAATTTTTGCAGCCCTTCTTTTCCGTTGGCGGCGGTTACACAATGTATAGCGGGCATAAAACTATGCAGAACGGTCAGAAAAATTTCCTGATCATCCTGATCATCATCGATTAAAAAGCATGTAATCTGTCTTGACACTTTTTGGCCTGTTTTAAAACACGAAAGTTATTTGGCCGCGAAAATCAATGGTATCACTTACGCCACGCCGAAGCCAATAATAATTTTGCCCAAAGTTAGCCAAAAAATAAGGGTGCCTCTGTTAAGTTTGTATTAATTGTCGCCGTTAGTCATCTCGTTATACCGCCGCTTGTACCGCTGTACGGGCATGGTATTAACTGAACTTGCAAATGCCTGAAGAAATGATTTTATTAGAAATTATACTTTATTTATGCGCCCGAAATCTATGGTTTTCGCTCTTTTATTTCCTTTATTAATGACTTTTGATGCGAATGGTCAAGCTTGGATCCGTCTCAACCTGGCAGGTTTTAAGCCGGGCGGCATAAAAGTTGCCGTGTGGGGCAGCAAGGATAATATCAAGATCAGTAACTTTCAAATTATCGAAACGGCCACCGGAAAAGTCGTATTCCAAAATACGGCCGGAAAGGCTTACGGAAGCTACGGCCCGTTTTATCAGACATATCGCCTCGACTTTTCTTCATTTAAAAAGCCCGGCATGTATTCCGTTAAGGCTGGGGATGCGGTATCTCGTGAATTTCGCATCGCTGAAGATACTTATAAAGGGGCGGCCGACTTTGCCATGAAGTACATGCGACAACAACGCAGCGGCTATAATCCCTACCTGAAAGACTCCTGCCATACCGATGATGGTTATACGGTATATGGTCCCATGCCTGACAGTACTCATTTAGACGTGAGCGGCGGGTGGCACGATGCCACAGATTATCTTCAGTACTCCATGACTTCTGCCAACGCTACCTATCACCTACTGGCCGCCTACCGCGATTTTCCGAAAGTATTTACAGACGAACACCTCGCCAACGGTCTGCCCGGCAAAAACAGCATGGCCGATGTATTTGACGAAGCCCGGTGGGGCTTGGATTGGTTGCTCAAAATGCACCCACGAGAGGATTGGCTTTTTAATCAGTTGGCAGATGACCGTGACCATATTGGTTTCCGGTTACCCGTCAATGACAAAGCGAATTATGGGAAAGGAAAAGAACGACCGATTTATTTTGTTACGGGAGCACCACAGGGTCTCAATAAATACACCAACAGAACTACAGGAACATCGTCCATTGCGGGGAAATTTTCCAGCGCTTTTGCTTTGGGGTACACCATGTTTAAAAAGATTGATGTTGCTTACGCGGATAAATTGAAAACGCGAGCTCTTTCTGCGTATGATTTTGTTTTGAAAAAACCGGGCAATACCCAAACGGCGTGTTATACGGCACCTTATTTTTACGAAGAGGATAATTGGGTTGATGACATGGAACTTGCTGCAGCGCAATTATACAATTTGTCCAAAGATAAAAAGTTACTAACGGCATCTTTTCAATTTGCACAACAAGAAAAACAAACCCCTTGGCTAACCACCGATACAGCCAGTCATTACCAATGGTATCCCTTTATTAATGTTGGCCACTACGAACTGGCGAACGCCGCAGCGGGAGAGATCCGAAAGGCTGTCATTGCCTACTATAGGGAGGGTATTGAAATGGTCTGGAAGAAAGCCAGGAATAATGCTTTCTTCCGGGGAGTACCCTATATCTGGTGCAGTAATAATTTACAAACTTCATTTGCCATTCAATGTTACTGGTACAGGAAACTCACCGGAGACAATACATATCTTGAGCTCGAGCAAGCTACCTTTGACTTCCTGTTAGGTACTAACCCCTGGGGTACTAGCATGGTAGTAGGATATCCTGAGCATGCGGATTTCCCTGATGATCCACACTCTTCTCTCAATGTTCTTCATGGTATGCAGACATCAGGAGGCCTTGTTGACGGTCCTGTTTACGGGAGCATTTATAAACAACAGCGCGGGGTTAGCGTTGTGCGCGGTGATGAATACGCAGATTTTCAAAGCGATCATGTAGTCTATCACGACGATTATGGTGACTATGTTACCAACGAACCAACCATGGACGGTACTGCAAGCCTGATTTATTTGCTGGGGGCAAAAGAAAATGAATAGCCCGAAAGCATCAACAGGCTAATATAGAAATTCATAAACTCGATTGCCGCAGAAAATATATAGATGCGTATTGTATATAACCGATTAACCGTTAGCTAAGTTGTCATTGAAATATACCCTCATTACAGGAGCATGCAAAGGAATAGGCAGAGCCCTGGCACTTGAGTGTGCATCCCGAAAAATGAACGTTCTCCTGATATCCAATGATCAGGCTTGCCTTCAGCAGGTCTGTGATGATATCCGCGCGACAAAAGGTGTCGAAAGCCATTGTCTGTTTATTGACCTGATGGAAGAGGGGGCTACTTCCAGGGTTTATCAATGGGTCATGGAACACGGCTTTGAAGTGAACATGCTGATCAACAATGTTGGACTGGGCAAAGGAGGAACTTTCAGCGCCATGAGCATGAAAGATATTCAGCATATGATGCTGCTCAACAACAAGGTGATGGTAGAAATAACTTACCATTTTATAGAAGAACTCCAAAAACATAAAGAAGCCTATATCTTAAGCCTGAGTAGCCTTGAGGCAAGGTTGCCACTTCCTTATAAAGCCATTTATACGGCAACCAAAAATTTTATTTACGCCTTCTCTCTTGCACTGGCTCAGGAACTTAAATTCACCAGTATAAAAGTGAGTGTACTATGTCCGGGACCTGTTCTAACGAACCCGGAGGGCCTCAGTCGGATCAATGCTCATGGAAGCCGGTCTAAAATATTGATGATGTATCCCGATGAAGTCGCGCGCATTGCCGTCGCTGGTATGCTGAAGGGAAGGCAGGTAATTGTTCCTGGATTCCTGAATACTGTTTTTTTTAAATTGGGAGCTATCCTTCCGGTGGGAATGAAAATGAATATTCTGGAAAGACTTTTCCGCGTCTATAAAACCTGACCGAAATAATTGTGGATTCCGCACAATTCTTCGCTTTTTTTCCAGAGCCGCGCCGCGTCATCGGCGTTCTTACTGCGGGCGGAAGAAGGTTTAGGTTTGCAATTTTCCCAATACAATCCACTTTGTTTGGCCACTTCGTCGGAGGTTGCCAGATAGATTGCTGTTGAGGCCGCCTGATCGGGGGTCATCCCGCTAAGTCTCCTCAATTTCCACATCAAACTGTGAAAAGGATTGGTATGCTTCACTCCAATGTCTGTTTTCACCAATCCAGGTTGAACACAATACACGGAAACATAGTCGTCTTTTTTGAGGCGTTGTAATTCATAAGTGAACAAAAGGTTGGCTAATTTAGATTGACCGTACGCCTTCAAGCCATGATAAGAATCTTCCAGATTAAGGTCGTCAAAATTTATTTTGCCGAATTTATGAGAATCTGAACCCAGGTTTATAATTCTTCCGTTTTCTGATTTTGTGATGTTTGGATACAGCAGGTGGGTTAGCAAAAAATAAGCGAGATGATTCACGGCAAATTGTTTTTCGATCTTATCGTCGGTCAACTCATAACGCGAGGTCCATACTCCGGCATTATTTATTAATACATCAATTTCAGGATGCTTATTCTTCAATTCTTCTCCTGATTTCCGGATCTGTTTTTGTGAACCCAGATCGGTGTTGTAATACGTAATGAAGTTATTGGATGTCAGGTTTTTCAAACTTTCTACTACTGATTTACCTTTTTGGTCGTCCCTTCCAATAAGAATTAATTCAAAATTTTTGGCGGCCAGTCCTTTGGCTGTAGCATATCCAATACCGGAGGTTGCTCCGGTAATCACGCACGTTTTCCTCTTTATGGTCTCATTCATACTCAGATGTTGACAGAAATTTACATCATTTGATTAAAATCACATACTGGATGATCAGCGTCAGTTGAAATTTTGATAGCTGAGGTACGGGAACGACTTAAAGCGCTAATTATATTTGAGGTATATTTTATCCGGAATCCCGATTTTAAACAGGCTACCTTTTCCTATATTTACTTTGATACCCATCATCTTTTAGAGGGATGCTTATCCACCTCACTGTATAGATTGGGTTCATAATTCAGCCCTGAATTCCTGTATAAAAAAAGTTTATGAGGATTTTATTGAAACTAAAACATTGGCAGCTATTCCTTTTTACATGGGGCATCCCGATAGCGATCAACCTTTATTCTTTTTCAAATCCAAGACTGATGGCAACATTGTTTCCTGTCATGATGCTCGTGTTCCTTATCGGAATTTTTGGATGGATCTGGGCCATTTCAACAGTACTTCACCAAAAATTATCACCTGAAATTACCCTGAACGTCCAACGGTTCAAAATAATTTTCTCCATACCAATATTATATACGCTGGGCATTACCGTCTGGATGGCTTATCGCTTTTATTTCGGCGGGGCTGATGAAAATACTAATCTCGCCGCAGTGATTGGTGTTATCATCTTTTTTCACATCATATCTATGGTTTGTATCCTTTTAGGATTACGTTTTGCGGCACGGACAATGAAGTCAGTGGAATTAGGCCGCCTTGCCAGATTCAGTGAGTATGCGATCGAATTTTTTCTTATCTGGTTTTCCCCCATAGGATTTTGGTTACTGCAACCCAGGTTAAATAAGCTTGCAAAGGATATATAGCTGGTTTTATAGCAATACGTTCAATACCAATGTTTAGTTTGTGCAACCCTCATGATAAAACTTATAATTTTACTTTTATAGATATTATTGAGCCATGGAATTTTATTTAAGAGTAGAATGACAGTGCATCGCAAAATCACATCTGACCTTTTAGGCAGTGAATTAACTTTTACCACCTCACGCAGTAGCGGTCCCGGAGGTCAGAACGTCAATAAAGTAAACTCCAAAGTGTCCCTGAATTTTGATGTCAGCAATTCTGAAATTCTATCAGATGAAGAAAAACAAGTGATCTTATTAAAACTATCCTCCCGGATGACGAAAGAGGGAGTTTTGCTGTTAGGCGCTCAGGAGAAGCGATCACAACTTCAAAATAAGGAGGCCGTAATCCTTAAATTGAATAGACTCCTTACAGGCGCATTTCAGAAGAAAAAATTGCGGAAAGCTACTAAGCCATCCAAAGGCTCCATTCAGGATCGCATTAAATTTAAGAAGCAGATTTCCGAAAAGAAAAAATGGCGGCAGAAACCTTCTTGATACCTTGACAATGATCAATTGGCAGTTGACAAAGTTTATTGATGTGTACCAAACTCGACACTCTGTATCGAATTAAACCCAGGTCGTACGGTTGGGGTCAAAGGTTATTTAACCATTTGAAGTGCCGCTTAATAGTTATAACCCCACCAGATGAATTGATCCGGGCTTTTGCCCGATATTCAGCACCTTAACACATTTAGTGATTTCGGAGCTTTCCAATAGTACTATCCAGGGTCTTTTTTAATTTTTCTGCGGCGCCACTTATTGCCGAATCGATCGTTTCCGCATGATGTGTTACCACCACAGGTTTCAAACCTTTTAACCGGGCTTCAAGCAGGCAACGTTTATCATCAACACCCCCCTTATTTCCATTCTCATCGCTCAAGTGAACTTCAAGCCGGGTTATCTGATCGTCGAATCGGCTGAACGCCTGCTCGAGTGTTTCTGTAAAATACGCCGACATTCTGGCACTACCTTCAATGTTGTTATCCGTATTGATTTGAATATTCATATTTTATTTTTAAGGATTTTAATAAAAATTAACGTAAGAGACTGCGGGGTTTTTTGGTCGTGATCGACTGTAAGATAAGGAAAGTAGATTATTTAATGTACGGAATTTATGTCAGACTTCCTATCAGAAAATGAATATTATAATCGTTAAGATCAATGCCAATTACAACCGTTTTTTCATCCATACGAGCATTTTTCCCCACATATCCGCGGTATATACATGGCCCGTTTTCGGGTAGATTATATTCTCGAATTCGGTTGCCTTGTTATACAATGCATAAACAGGTTTTACTTTTGCTTCGATTTTACGAATGCCGTTTACAGGTGAGCCGATGTCTTCATCTCCCGTCATGAAAAGAATGGGGCGTGGTGCGATCAGACTGATGATGGCTTCTGAATCAAAATAATTCAAAATTCCAGGGACGAAGTAATAAATTCCGTGCGCGTGAAGCTTCTGCTCGCTGATCAAATCCTGGTAACGGGTTAAGCATCCAACAGCAACACCTGTTTTTATCCGTTCGTCCAGCGCCATTAGCCACCATGACCGGGTTGCTCCCATACTTATTCCCGTAACGGCTACCCGTTTTCTATCTACCTCGGGTCTTGTAAAGAGATACTCCAAAGCCATAAGGTCATCACGAACGATCATGGCCCACAGTGACCTTCCAAACCAAAGTTGATTTTTAGAAGCTGACATTTCCTCCTGGCTTCCCTTTTCTTTGGGTCCGCCGGGTCCGCGGCCACTGCGTTCGCCAAAGCAGTAGGCATCAATGGCCATAACAACATACCCCTCCTTGATAAGCGCCTCTGCGGGGATTTCCGGGGTATGATGGGTTGTGAATATTTCCTGCTTGCCCAGATCATAATTTCCCCCATGCCAGTGACAATAAAAAATGGCGGGGTGTTGCGTTTTTCCATTATTTGGAATCAGATAATACCCCGGAACGATAGCTCCCGCGCCATTATCAAATTCAAATTTCTCAAGCATGTATTCACCTTTATTCTCACGTGACAATATTTTTACGCTGGTATCCTTTGGGCGGGGAGGAAGTTGCCCCATCAGCATTACCAATGAATCGCGTATAGCCTGGCGTTGCTTGTTCCAGATTTCTACATTTTCGGGTACGTTAAAGTCGGGCACACTCACCTGGGTTGGCTGGGAGAAAGAAAGGATGGGAAAAAATATTATGGATAGACAAAGAAAAATTTTCATGGAAGCAACCTAATCATAGAGCGGATATGAAACAATGCCATCAATAAAAATTACAAGGCAAAAAAAAACGGAAAACAAATCAATTGCTTGACTATTTTCCGTCTTAGCTAACAATAACCGTAGTTAAGGGTAGCCCTATTGGCTTTCAACAGAGTAAAAGGCGCACGTTATTTTTCAATAATATGTGCTTTCGCGTACGTTAGGTTTCCCGAAGGTTCCTGGCTCGTGACACAATCAAACTCAGAGGTTTTTTTGTTTTCATCTCCCGTGGGAAACAAAGTTTTGTTTTTCCAATGTGTTTGATCAATCCGTTAAAAACGACTTAGTGATATGAAGATAATAGGTCTTCATTGTGGAGTCAAGAAATCACTGGAAAAGTAATCAACAAGTTTTCCACGATGTTATGCACATTGCTAAAGTATCCCATAAAGCGGCTGTTCAATTAGCTAATTCCGCTAATTTTCACTTTCATTAGAAAATATGAAGTCAACTGTTCGAGCCAATATCAAAAAAGGGATTCGTGTAAGTATTGTACAGAAAAATGACCAGCGCACTGGCCTCCTTACGGAAGGAATTGTGAAAGATATTTTAACCAGCTCTCCTACTCACCATCATGGCATAAAGGTATGCCTTGAGGACGGAAAAGTGGGACGGGTCAAAGAGATCCTGGATGAAAGTATCGACCCGCTTACCTAACGGGTGCTAAGAAATCTATCATAAAAATGAAGAAGAAAGAATGTCCTTCCTGTGCAATGGAGATTGATTTCCGAAGTAAGATTTGTCCGATTTGTAATTACGAATTCCCGAAGGGAAATCACGGATTAAAGCTTATAGCATTTTTGCTGGCCGTGCTGTTTCTTTTGTGGGCTATTTTTTTATGAGGCTGCTTAAACTATAGCAAACAAAACCCATCCACGATATGATCTACTGCATCGAGTGGAACGCAATCCGGTTACCTTCCGAATCTTTAATGACAGCCATGTAACCAAATTCCGATGTGATCAGTGTTTTGGGAACGAGAATTTTGCCACCTGCATTTTCCACCTTTTCAAGAACGGTTTGCACATCGGGGTTGGCATTCAGATAGATCAAAGGGCCTTCAGTATCTGAAGGTTTATGAAACCCTCCGCTATCACATAGGGAGCCCCCTACACCCATCTGGTCTTCAATCGGAAACATCCGCATTTTGATGTTAACAAGATCAAGGGGCCACATGGTAATATCCAAAATTTTTTCATAAAATTGTTGGGCGCGGTTTAAGTCCTTTGCCGGTATTTCAAACCAGCTTATTGCGTTTTTTTGCGTCATTTTTTTGGGTGAGAAGGTGACCAAAAATTACAAAAGTTTCCTTAGGAAACTAGAAGAGCCAGTCTTTTTTTATACCGCTCATTGAGGGATTTTTATGTTGGTATTTTTTTACAATTGAAGCAAAGTTTAAGAGATAAAGTATCTTTGATCCTTACCTTTTTTTTATGAAAGCATACGTTATTGTTGATGTAATTATTACCGACCCGGTTCGGTATGAGGACTATAAGAAGCTTACACCGGCATCGCTTGTACCATATGATGGCAAATTTATTGTTCGCGGTGGACGGACCGAAACACTGGAAGGCACATGGGAACCAGGCCGGATCGTTGTGGCAGAATTCCCCTCCTATGAAAAAGCAAAGGAATGGTGGTCATCTGATGGATATGCGCCGGCGAAAATTCTTCGCCAGTCAGCCTCTATTACGCGGATGATTGTGGTGGAAGGTGCCTTTTAGATCTATCGGGTAGCTAAGCGTGTCTTCAAATCTTAAAAGCCGTTGTTCCCGTTTCATTTCCATGAAGGGCATGGAATTTTTACAGGGATAACCTTTTACAGGGATAAGCATTATGGTAAAGGTTTTGACGGTCATAGCCGCCCTCATGGCACTCAATACATCCGCTGTGTATTCACAGGCCGATTCAACGCAATATATATTTGGATTACCAGTGACTAAGGATGATACGGCCCGGCGATCTTTAGAACAGGACGTTGAACCAAAAAATAACCTCGAAATTGTCAGCATCGGTAAATTGCCGAATCGGGTCCGCAAGGTACTGGACAAAGAAGCGCAATATAAAGGATGGCAGGATTCACTTATTTATTTTAATACAAACACGAGGTTATTTGTGGTCCCCGTCAAAAATGGCAATACTATAAAAATCTATGGTTTAAATGAAAATGGCAGACCTGTTACCTTCAGCGAAGTAACCAGATCAGGTGCTCCCTGAGGCAGCCATATCAAATATCGGCCGTTGTCTTTCTATGAATTTTTTCGGATTAGATCGAGATACTTTTTATCCAGCTTATGACCATGCCAGTCTTCGTAAGCAACATCGGTGCGTCGCGAATCTAAAATGCCGAAGTCACCGATAAATTCCCATAGCGCGAATCCAATTTTATTCTGATTCAGAATATTAATGACATCCCCAAACCAAGCCAGCATTACTTCATGAGGGGTTTTGTTCCAGCACCCGCATTCTCCGCAATGAACGCCTACCCCTGAGTTGCAAAGATCAATCCATGGCTTGTAATATTCTTCCAGCATTGCCTTGCTCAAATACCGTTCTCCAACCTGGCCCGGCCACTTTGGTTCAGGTAATGACTCAGGATCTTTATTTGCCCAAGGGGCTTTATAGTGCGAGATAATTCCAGGATTATAACCGCGGCAGCTTTGCGTAATATCAAGATCTGTTATCTCATGGATTACAGTATTGCCTACGTTGTTGCCATCCGCTATGATCAAGTGCTTTGGGTTTTCTTTTCTGATGGCCTCAGATGCGGCAATGGCAAGTTTCCGGTACAGCTCTCCTGGAACGGCGCTTCGCTTTGAATGCTGGTCGTTCATATCCTCGCGCATGCTTGGCTCGTTTAGCAAATCAAAACTAATTTTACTGGAGGAGATATTTTTGTAACGCTTCGCCCACAGGTTCCAATGAAATGAAAAAGCATCCATTGCCTCTTGGTCTTCCCATAAATTATAGGGCTCGTTGAATCCTGCATTGATGCAATAACCTGGTGCGCGATGGAGGTTCAGACTAACATGCATGCCATATTTGTGAGCCATGGTGACAAGCTTATCAATCCGGTCCACCATTTCGTTTTTTATTTTATAAACATCTTGTGCTGCGATGTTTTTACTTCTATCAATATCTAGATAGTAGGGGTATGCCATCGGTATGCGAACAAAATCAAAACCCCAGTCCTGCATCCAACGCAGGTTATCTTCTGTAGTTTCTCTGCGCGACTGTTTAGGATCAGGAGAAAAAAAGTCCAGAAGATTAAACCCTTTGTATTGGGGGAAAAGATTTTTTTTTGGGGCGGCCAATATGCCATTCTCATAAAGACTCAGGGCTGTGGTGGCCATGGCTGTTTTCGTGATAAAGTCCCTGCGTTTCATACGGTGTAAACTTTTGTGATAAAATTTAATGACTCCTGATTATGTGCCCCGGAATTTGCCGGATACTTACTATTGAAATATTCCGATAAAAAATTTCTGCACCTTCTGACTGAATTTGTATTTTTCCCTTGTTAAGGGGCGTAAAATTTCCTTTGTCTTCCTGACGAAGATTATACAATATCATATTTACTACCTGATTAACAACATGCACACTGGTGTCACCCATACAATATAAATCCACAACATTCCATTCGCCTGAAGGTTTTTCAGCATCAGGGTTTTTAAAGCAACGCCGTCCGCTTTCGCTGCTGGCACTGAAGGTTCTTAAGGTTGCTGTAGGGTCATAAACGTAAACTTCTTTATTTTTTTTTAAAGCCGGTATGTCGGCCACTCCTCCGGCAACACCCCAATAATCACCGCAGTCTCCTTCCTGGATTTGAAATTCCTGTGACCTCATCCAAAAGTTGCCATCCGCACCATGCCGACCTACTGCATGGTACAATAATCCGCTGTCGCGGACATTATTTTTTTTCGGTTGCCATTTTTCCCTTCCCCATTTAAATTCAAACCGCAGGTGATAGTTGTCAAAATCGTCTATAGTTGAAATACCTCCGAAACGTTTACCGGAAATACGAAGCGCGCCTTTGCCATCTTCCTGAACTACCGAAAAAATTTGTTCCGGATCGATATTCAGCCCCGCTGCTACTCCAGCAAATGTATTCTTCACCGTGTCAAAAGCAGGCCCCAAATAAGTATCCCACCCCTCCAGGTTTTTACCATTGAAAAGTATTCGCGTCGGTTGCTGCTTTGATAGAAAACTGAAACAGGTACCGGCAATCAGCAGTAAGATCAATAAGAAAGTTTTCATAGTTTTTAGTAATGAAGGTTGTTAATGTTAAGGAAAAAATAGCACATCCTGTTACTATTGCCGCTTTGTTATGTGAGCGGTGAAAGATTTTTAAAGCATACAAACGCCGGTTTCTTAAGCTTTAACTGTGCCGGCACAAACTTTTTATATAGCATGGGTTAAAATTAATTTATATGAAAAAAAATATCTTATGTTTCTTGATGTCGGGGCTGATGTTAACCTTTGTTTCATGTGGTAACAAAGATGGCCATGAGGACAGTACCGAGATCGCTGAAGATCAAAATGAAGAAAAATTTGATGACAGCAAGGTAGATGAAGATGCTGAATTCGCCGTAGAGGCCGCCGATGGAGGTTTGCTGGAAGTACAGCTGGGTACGCTTGCATTGACTAAAGCTTCATCAGCACAGGTAAAACAATTTGCACAAATGATGGTGGATGATCATACGAAAGCCAACAACGAATTGAAAGCATTGGCACAAACAAAAAATATTTCTTTGCCCACCGTTTTAGGTGATGATCAGCAAAAGAGATACGATAATTTGAATGAAAAAACAGGCCAGGATTTCGATAAGGAATACATGGACCTGATGGTGAAAGACCACAAGGATGATATTGATGCTTTTGAAAAAGAAGCTGAAAATGGAAAGGAAGCCGAATTAAAATCGTGGGCTGCGGGTAAATTGACTGCCTTACGTCATCACCTTGAAGTAGCTGAACGCACTCAGGAGGCCGCTAAGGAAAATAAGAATCAGTAACAATAATAGATGAATATTGAATCAAGAAAACCGCCAATACTTGTTGGCGGTTTTTTTATGTCCAATCCATATTAAAGGAATGAGCATATTATTAACTCCGGTTTTTTTATCATTTGTTTACGCATATCCTATGGGTTGGTTTGTCTCTGGTAAACAGACGCTTTTGAAACCCGTCATTTATTTTGGGAGTCATCGCCTCATCGAAAATCAAAACTAAAGTGCCTCCTCAAGATTCTGTGTAGGAACATTACTGGCGCGGAATTGTTTCCGTGCCGCTGGAAAAATTCTCTCTTCGAAGCCCAGGCGTAAAGTGGAAGTTACTTCCACAACCTGGACTAAGTATGTAGTTCAAACTTAGTCACCTATCCAAAACAGATGGAGCTATGGAACCCGAAGTACGATATTCTCACGGCGTTTCCTCAAAGTCACGGAAGAAATTCCCGCGCCAGAACGCACAACTGCCGTGGCAAGCCTGTCCGACTACTGGCTGCCAGTCGATGGTGACTGTTAAGCCGAGCTGCTTGTCGAATCCATGAACTCCAGAGTAACATTGAATTGGCAGCAACTGCAGTTTCAAGATTAGACCTTGAGTGCATCGGAGATTCCTGAGACAGGTGAGGGGGCCACTTACGTCAATTCAATATTGAAAAGGAATGATGCAAGATTTTAGCCACGGTGTTTTGATCATCTGCTTAGAGAATCGCCGACATAGGATATTTCAAATGCCCCATTCTGAAATACGAAATTATTGCTTTTGAAGAAGCCTGTTCCGCAGCAGAATTCAATTCGGAACCCAGCCTCCAGGTTGGCACGCTGAATTATTTGATTCACCTGAAATCTCAATCATTCTTTGATAAGGTCTGGCTTATTAGCACTATTTTTGAAAATGGCCAAAATTACCTTAGACCAGATGTTGGGCATCGACTATCCCATGATAGTGGCCCCTATGTTCCTGATATCAAACACAAAAATGGTGAAAGCCGCCCTGGCCCACGGGGTAAGCGCAGCTTTTCCCGCTTTAAATTACAGAACCGACCGGGAGTTAAGGGTTGCGATCCAGGATATTAAAAGTTATTCCAGGAAGCCATTTGGTGTGAACCTGATCGTAAACAAATCCAACCCTAAATACAAAAGCCAGTTGGATACTTTACTGGAGCTCAATGTGAATTATATCATTACCTCCTTAGGTAATCCCAGGGAAGTGATTGAAAAATGCCGGCCCCACGGTATCAAGGTTTTTTGCGACGTGGTTGATCTGGCCTATGCTAAAAAAGTGGAGGACCTGGGAGCGGATGCGGTCATCGCAGTGAATTCCAGGGCAGGGGGCCACGCTGGCAATTTATCTCCAAAAGTTTTGATCACGCTGCTCAGGGAGAATTGTAGTATCCCCATCATTTCAGCAGGTGGCATTGCTACGGGAAGTGACCTGCGCGATGTGATGGATTGGGGTGCGGCGGGAGCATCCGTCGGAACCATATTTATCGCCTGTGAAGAATCGGACATTTCCTCAGAATATAAACAGGCCATGATTACCTATGGCGAAAAAGATATTGTACGTACCAATAAATTGTCAGGATCTCCGCTCACGGTTATCAACACCCCCTATGTTCAGAAACTCGGTACAAAAGCTAACCTACTGGAATGGATTCTAAACCATAACAAAACATTAAAGAAGTACGCCAAAATGTTAATAGCCTTGCGGGGCATGAAAGCAGTGGAGAAAGCTGCCTTCGGCGCAACTTACAAAACGGTATGGTGTGCCGGCCCTTCAATTGAATACGTGACCCGGATTCTTCCCATGAAAGATATCATCCAGGGTTTGGTACAAGAATATGATCGGTTGATGGTGGTTAATAGCCAGGAAATGTAACGCCAGGTCAGGTAAAAAATGGTCTGGAGTACATTGCGTTTTGTAATCTAAATTTTGGACTATAGGAAATTTTTAACTTAAAGAAAATTGAAGAGGTGAACCTGAATGAAAATGTCTATACACCCACTTAAAAAATAGATTGTCCCTAATTATCCGTTAACCCTGCATACCATTTTATTAGCATGAAAGCAGCTTCTCTCAATGAGATCAGAAAAGAATTAATATCTCTGGATCAGCCTGCCCTGGAAAAACTTTGCATTACCCTGGCGCGTTTTAAAAAAGAGAACAAAGAACTATTAAGCTATCTGTTATTTGAGGCGCATGACGAGCCAGCCTATACTAAAAATGTGAAGCTTGAACTCGATGAGTTATTCGAGACACTTCCAAAAGGAAATGTATACTTCATAAAGAAAAGCCTCCGGAAAATTCTTAGGTTTCTCAACAAACAAATTAAATACTCCGGTGTGGAGGAATCGGAACTTGATCTGCGTCTATATTTCTGTCTTAAAATAAAACAAGCCTCCGTTCCCCTGCATGCGGGTACGGTTCTGTCTAATCTTTATCAACAACAAGTGAAAAAGATACACGGCGTTTTATCGCGGTTACCGGAGGACCTCCAGTACGACTACGACCGGGAAATAAAATTAATTTAAAATCAAGCTGGAAATAGTAAACAATATTCACTGAAGAAACCAACGATACTTTATTTGGTTTGTAAGTTATGGCCCCGGTCATTGCAACGCGAGCAGGCCTAGTTAAAATGGTATAACAGAATAACAGTGGCAGAAAATGCTGGTTTGGGATTTCCTTTTATCTCCAATTCTGCGTCCAGTTCCGCCTTGGTGATGCCTCTGAGGTTTGTTAGGGATGCCAGCTTTACTTTTAGGCGAACTTCGCTGTCTACGACAACGGGTTGATTAAACTTCAATTTATCCAACCCGTAGTTAATCAACATTTTTATATTTCTGATTTCCGCAATTTGATTCCATAGGTAGGGCACAAGGGATAGGGCCATATAACCGTGAGCAATTGTTTTTTTGAACGGACTTTCCCTTGCCGCTCGTTCTCCATCAGTATGAATCCACTGATGATCCAGGGTGGCATCCGCGAACTGGTTAATCTTGGATTGCTCTATTTTTAAATATTCTGATACACCCAAGGGTTTCCCTACATATTGCTCAAACTCCTGGAAACTTCCGATTGATACTTTGCTCATGGGTAAATTAGATTACTTTAATTTACTAAATAAGTATTTAAATAAATCAAATACAACGACCAATTTAACCCCCCAAAAGATATTTGCATTCGTCGGCGATTTTCCTGGTAATAATGGCAGAAGCATGCTGAATGGCTGTTTCTGAGGTGGTGTGATTATCTACCAGTGAAATAACTTTTTTGAAGCCTTGAGCAGACATTTCTTCCTCTGAAAGGTCACATTTACCACAAATGGCAATGACACCTTTGCCGGCCTCATGGGCCAGCCGGGCGACCTCGGATACCACTTTTCCTGAAAAAGTCTGACGATCTATTTTTCCTTCTCCCGTAATGACAAAATCTGCCTTTTTTATTCTTTCCTCGAGATGAGTGGTCCTGATCATATGGCTGATCCCTTTTTCCATCGTAGCGCCGAGAAAAACCTTCGCACCTGCTCCGAGACCCCCGGCAGCGCCAGCGCCCGCAAAATCGACAGAGCTGCCTAAATTTTTGTGTATTACTCTTCTGAAGTTTCGAAGTCCGGCATCCAATAATTGAACTGCTTTCATATCCGCACCCTTTTGAGGCCCGTAAACATAAGCAGCGCCGTCTGGTCCGAACAACGGGTTTGACACATCGCACAATGCCACTACCTGGACGTTACGCAATCGAGGATGGATGTTCTTAAATTGAATTTTGTGTAAATGGATAAGATTTTCACCGGTAGGTTTTAATGGCGTTCCCTCAAAATCCTGGCATATAAATCCAAGGGCAGTGGCCATACCGATACCTGCATCGTTGCTAGCGCTACCGCCAATGCCCAGTATTATTTTTTTAACACCGCGGTTTAAAGCATCGACGATCATTTCCCCGGTGCCAAGTGTGGTGGTCAACAAAGGGTCTCGTTCCGAAACCCCTAATAATGTGAGACCAGAAGCAACCGCCATTTCGATAAAGGCCACATCACCATCTTTTGAAATTCCATAATGGGCGGAAACTGGAGTGAATAATGGTCCCTGAACAGTAAGGTCTATTTTTTTGCCTGCATGCCATTCGGTTAGAAGATCGCAGGTTCCTTCTCCTCCGTCTGCTAAGGGTACCTTGTCAACTATGGCCTCAGGATTAATTTCCAATATTCCATGGGAGATAGATTCACAAATTTCCCGGGCGTTCAGGGATCCTTTAAACTTGTCGGGCGCAATGAGGATGTTCAAAATATAAGGTCCGGTAAAATGGAAGTTAGTGAAAGCGGGAGCCCTTGCAAAAGCAATATCACCAAAAGTGTTTCCAAGGCACCCGGTGAAGATACTAAATAGTATGCGGACGGATTTACAGGCCCATTAAAAGAAACAGATGACATAAGCCCGCGAAGAACGATAATTTTAAAACCCTCCAAACGAAAGTTCCTAACACATCAAAAAACCGCTTGCCAGAAACCAAAAGTGCCGGAATCAGATAGGTTCACTTACGGCAGAATGATGACTTTCATTGATCTGTTTTCCAAATTTATTTATCAGGAAGTTATATCGGGGAGATCATAAAACACAATTGTCGTTGCAAAGTTCCAAACCGTTTAGTTAAAATAAGTATGACCTCGACTCTTTCGTTTTAGCAGGGAGTTGCGATCAATACAATCGACTTCAGGAGGAATTCGGAATAATTCCGAGGTCATCGCCAAAGGGTAATTGCCCTTTCAAATACGGCAAGATTTTTGTGAACCAGATAATCTTCTGACAAGAAAAAAAAGACACCCTCTGCAGAGGGTGTCTTTTGTATTTATACAGGTGATATCTTACCTAATCCCTTGTGATTTCAATTTCAATCCTATCATTGAGATTTGATTCCTGGCTATCATCTTTCACCAGCATATCACTTCCGCCCCAGGAAAATATTTGGGCGCGACTTCCATCAATACCCTGATCAACAAGATAAGCGCGTATGGCTTCCGCTCTGAGCGTGGTCAGCTGTTTGGCTGATGCGTGAAAGGTCGTCGAACCAGTTACATCAAAATAGTTTTTATTTACGCCCAGCCCGATAATTTCTCTTTTATTCTTCCCGTTGCAATGGGCATGAATGGTGATTTCATAATAGGGATTATTGCGCATCATAGTTACCAAATGCTCCAGATCTGCTTTTGATTGTTCCCTCATGACCACAGCATCTTTATAAAATGACACGTTGTACATGACGGAAACATCACCCTTTTCTACAGGCTCAAGAACATAGGGAATTATCCAGGTTCCCTGTGCGTCAACATAGGCATGGTTATCCAATGTGGATGGATCTGAGTAATCTATATATTTTTGAATTTCCTTGTAACCAAACATTCCGACGACGACCTCCATTGGTTTCGTATTATTACCTGGTCTCAACAAATCAACAGAGGTATCTGCGTTATAAGCAGCAAGCTCCCGACGATGAGCCATATCGACATGATGCACTTTGCCCTCTACGGCTTTACCTTCCGGTGTTTCAATGGTGAATTTAAAAAACTTGCCCCGGGCCTTCACAGGAGCGGCCCCGGCATTGGCCATCTTTTCGATTGCGGATCCACTTCCCGCGGTTGATCCTTGTGTCAGGTCACCTGCGCCGGCAACGTTCAGTTCACTCCATTGCCCGTTGACTGTTGAAGGAGCAGCCTCCTTGCTCGCCCCCTCCCCACCCAGGGAATCCATTTCTTTTTTCAATTGCAAGGTTTTTTTAATTGCGTCTTCCTGGTCAGCGGTCTTCAGAACATACAATTGTAAAAGGCTTTCCTTTTCAGTTAAGGTATAGGAAGTATCCATCGACTGAGTGGGAAGATAACCTTTGAACTCGCTTGCATTTTCTTTTGTTGCAAACGCACCTATCACAAAATAATACTGCTGGGAACAAGCAATCCATGGACTGCCCATAATAGCCGCCAGGCAGGCAGCTTTTAAATAAATTGATTTCATAAAAGATTTGATTGATACCGAGGATCACATTTCACCCCACCAGCAGTATTTAAATTCTTATGCCAATTGCTGCTGAGGGTAAACCCTTCCGTATGAAATGTATAGCAGCATTTCTTTTTAATGATAACTTTTAAAGGCAACTTAACATTCAAATCCATTGCCGGTGCATCTGTCACGAAAGCGAAACAGAGAAGTCCAAATCTCTTAAGTCCCGCAGGAAAAATCTCGTAATTATTAGAAGGTAATCTCCACTTGGCTGATATAAAGTTTATTCGGCGGCCTTGTCACACAGTCGGTCGTTGAATTGGTCTAATGTTTCAGATCCAAAGGCAGGTAGCCTTACTTCTTTCGTGAAATGACTGCAGAAAAGAACTGATTTGTGATTCTAGTTGATTCAACCAGTCGCATATGTGTATGATTTCAGCTATGATATATCGTATTGGGCAAAATATACAACTTGATTGTACATTTTTCTCCCCCAAGAAAGCCTCCCATGAAGGCTGACAATGAGGAGTTGTTTGAATGGGAGATACCAACCGCGTCCAATGATTAGCCATTAGACAGTACCAGCTGAAGGCGCTAAACTGCATTTAGAGTATGTGCTGTGGTATACGGTTGGATTTTAAGAGATAGCACTTGCGATGGCCAGAGTCAAAAGAAAATTTTCAAATCGCTGCGGGGGAAAATTTCCGGAACGCATGCACAATAGCGGGCATATTATTTTTGTTTACATGACATAGAATAAATGTAATAACTAATAAATAATTATGGCACAAAGAAAAAGTCAAGGACAGGGCGGAACTTCTAATCGTGGTTTCGCTTCGATGAACCAAGAGCAGCAACGTGCGATTGCTAGGAAGGGAGGAGAAGCTGTAAGTGAGAACCGTGCTCATATGGCTGAAATTGGGAGAAAAGGAGGAGAGGCAAGCGGCAATAACCGTAGAAATGCAGCAAATCTGGCTAACCAGAATAACGCTAATAAAACTAACCAGGAGAATCAAAGTAATCCTTCTGGCGAAAACCGTGAACGCTAGGCTCTCGCAGTTACTAAGAACAACATGAGTTAATCAAAGGTCTCAGCCAGCTGAGACCTTTTGATTTTTTTATCTGCCAGTATAGGGTACGTTAACCAGAAGGTAAGTCACTGTCATTCATTCCCCTTCATGCACCGTTGTAGATATAAGTCCGCAGGATTTTGGAATTCTTCCTCCCATTGGCACTGGCATAATATTGTATCTCAAATGCCGGCGCTGCAGTTGTAGGCGGGAAAGAAAGGTTATGGCCCCAAAGGGAAAAGGAAAAGGAAATAGAAGGGAAAAAGGTTTTGCTTCTATGGATGACGAAAAAAAAAGGGATGTCGCAAGCAGGGGGGGTCGTGCCTCTGCACAAGGGGATACCTCTAATCGCGGTTTTGCGTCAATGGATAAGAATAAGCAACGTGAAATATCAAGCCAGGGGGGTCTTGCCTCACACCCCTCACAAGGAAACCGCCCTGGAAGAAATGAAGGAGATGCTGAATTAAACGGTATTACTAGTGAAAGTGATGCTTCGGAGAGAGATCTAAATTCACAGGAAGAAGAAGATGGCCATGAATCTTCAACGAAGACACAAGGTTCATCGGCTTACAGTGAAACAGACGAGGATGAGGATGAAGGATTAGGTGATGGAAATCTTGGCCGGAGTACTCGTGGTGGAGGGTTAGGTAAATAATATCATTACGGTATCAGCTCATAGGCAACTCGCACAGGGTTGCCTTTTTGTTTTTTAGACCGTAAGCTTTTGGCAAGTTTAGGCAATCCATTCATATTCGCTTTGTACTTTTGCCGGATGGCTTATCCTGTACTGGATATTCTCGCTGAGATAAAAGAAAAATTATCTGAAAATCGCGTAACCATTCTCCAGGCTCCTCCCGGGGCAGGTAAATCCACTGTGCTTCCGCTACACTTACTTAACGAACCCTGGCTGGCTGGTAAAAAAATAATTATGCTCGAGCCTCGGCGGTTGGCTGCCCGTTCGGTGGCGATGCGGATGGCAGAGGTCAGGCAAGAGGAAATTGGGAAAACCATAGGGTATCGGGTTAGATTTGAAAACCGCGTCAGCCAGGCCACGAAAATTGAAGTTGTTACGGAAGGAATTCTTACCAGAATAATCCAAAAAGATAGTGCTATTGAAGAAATCGGACTGATCATTTTTGACGAATTTCATGAGAGAAGCCTTCATGCCGACCTTGCCCTGGCACTGGCGTTGCAGGTTCAGCAAGTTCTGCGCGATGATCTCCGTATATTAATCATGTCTGCCACTTTGGATACCGCGAAACTATCTTCTATAATTCAGGCTCCGGTTGTAACGAGTTCGGGCAGGCAATATCCCGTCTCGTTTCACTACTTTCCTCAGAATGAGAAGGAATCCATCGCCATCCAGGTATCCAGAGCAATCAGGAAAGCACTTCATGAGCTTTCCGGAGATATTCTGGCTTTTCTTCCAGGTGCCGGAGAGATTATCCGGACCGCTGAATTACTCGCGATGGAAAATCTCCCGGTCCTTATATATCCTTTATATGGAGACCTTAACTTTAGCAAACAGAAAGAAGCGATCTTGCCCCATCCTTCGGGAAAAAGGAAAGTGGTACTGGCCACATCCCTCGCTGAAACCTCTTTAACTATTGAAGGAGTTTCTATTGTAGTCGACAGCGGTTATGCACGCGTCCCCCGGTTCGATCCCCGGAGCGGATTTACCCGTTTGGAAACCATCCGCGTAACAAAGGATGCTGCAGACCAAAGGGCAGGCCGGGCGGGCAGAGTAGGCCCCGGAACTTGTTACAGACTTTGGAGCACCGGCATTCATTCCAACTTAATACTTAACCGAAATCCTGAAATTCTCGAAGCCGACCTTGCGCCATTGGTGCTCGAACTCCGTAACTGGGGCGTTCAAAATATTAATGAACTAACGTGGGTTACTCAACCACCGGCGGGTGCTATCAGTCAGGCTCAGCAGTTGTTGGAGGAGCTAGGCGCCGTGCAGGGAAATGTGATTACCCAAAAGGGAAGAGAAATGCTTCGCTTACCAACACATCCCAGGATTGCACATATGTTGCTGGGAGCGAAACACACTGCTGTGGATCATGGAAGCGAACTCGCACTGGCAACGGATATTGCGGCGCTTCTTGAAGAGCGCGATCCCTTACCGAAGGGTTCGGGGGCAGACCTTTCTTTGAGAATTGAATTGCTGAGAAGGTGGAGGAAAGGTGAAAATGTGCCATCTGAAATATTTTTATTAGACCGCATTGAACGCATAGCCTTGTCCTGGAGAAATCTTTTCCGGATACAGTGCGATAATTCTCCCGTTTCTGATTCACAGGTTGGTAAATGGATCATGTCAGCTTATCCTGAACGCATTGGCAGGCAAATAGAAAAACACAGCGAGCGATATAAAATGTCAAACGGACGCATCGCAAAGCTTCCGGATCATGATCCTCTCCATCGCGAGGGATGGTTAGCCATTGCTCAGGTGGATGCGGGGTCACGCGAAGGCAAGATTTTTCTGGCTGCTCCGTTGGATGAAAAAGACCTTACATTATTCGCGTTGGAAAGGGAAGTGGTGTCATGGGATGCTGCGCGCGAAATGGT
Organism: Cyclobacteriaceae bacterium; assembly: GCA_039917935.1. Taxonomy (GTDB): domain Bacteria; phylum Bacteroidota; class Bacteroidia; order Cytophagales; family Cyclobacteriaceae; genus Chryseosolibacter. The sequence continues at coordinate 22,810 of JBDSIM010000061.1, forward strand.
TACGGCAACCCGTGAACTGCGTGTCGGAAACCTTGTCCTTTCCAGTAAGGTCATAAAAGAAATACCGGATGAGCAAAGAATTCAGGTTCTCTGCGAAACAATCCGCCAAACTGGCCTTTCATTTCTCAATTGGCAGGAAGATCATACCTTGTGGCAGGCTCGAATATTGAGTCTTAAAAAATGGAGACCGGAGGAAAACTGGCCGGAGGTTTCAGGTGAACATCTTCTCCTAACGCTGGAAAAATGGCTTGCTCCTTTTTTAAGTGACTATTATAAACGCAGTGAACTACAACGACTTGACCTGAATTCAATTTTATCCTCCATTATTTCCTGGGAGATGAATACCAGATTTCAACAACTGGCACCTGCGCGGTTATTAGTTCCCACCGGGTCTTTGATCAAATTGAATTATTTTACCGATGGCAGGCCACCCGTCATGGAAGTGAGATTGCAGGAAGTTTTCGGTATGCTTGAAACCCCCTCAGTAAATGAGGGAAGAAATAAAGTGATCATGCATCTTTTGTCTCCCGGATATAAACCGGTTCAGGTTACGCAGGATTTAAGAAGCTTTTGGGGTAATACCTATACCGAAGTTCGGAAAGAATTAAGGTCACGTTATCCCAAACATTCATGGCCTGAGGATCCCTGGACGGCCCAGCCAGTAAGAGGAGCAAAAAAGCGACGTTAAAGAACATCGTTTAGTTTTTGGAGATAGTCATCGAGGTACTGGGCAATCTTTTTGCGTTTGTATTGCATGATATATCTTGGATGGGCAAGCGGAATGATCTTGTTAAAATATTGGTGCTGATCGTTCATTTTTTGTAGGTATTTATAGTTTGTACCTTCACCCAGGCAAAAAGCTGTGTCGCGCCGGATGCCAAATGTTAACTGGAGACGAATAGTCTGATGAATAAAAGGCTCCAGCGATTTCAACATTTCCGGGCTATCATAATAATTCAGATTTTTTCCTGACAGGGTAAATCCGAGGGGTGACACGGAGTTGATATAAAATCTGGAAAAGAATTTATCCGCTCCGCCAAAAGCAGTAATCACCCGATGAATAAAATCGGCTGAGAGTTCCGCCTTCTTCGGAAGATAATTTTTAATCCCACAGATCGATTCCAGTTTGACTGGGTCTGTAAAAGGTATACCCGTTATGCCCCCGCCGAACCTCCCAGGGTTAATGCCTAGAATAAAGAATCGCTCCTTGTTATCATGATAATATTTTTCATAGAACAACTCGCATAACCCAAAGGCTGTGGCATCCTGATAAGGATTTAATACCTCAATGCCGTCCGGCAATCGAGTTTTAATCTTCAAACTCTTATAAAATATAAGCACCCGCTCCGAAAAGGTCATCGGCCATAAACTTTAAACCTGAAACGTGAAACTTTGGTCAACTTTGGTCTTTAAACTTTAAATTTCGAACCGCTGCTATTCGGTAAAAATCTTGATGTCCGGCGTTGTGCACGTAAACTTTACTCCAGCTCAAGGTTCAGTGATCGTGTGCCAAATAATCTGAAGCCCCGATCGAAGGTTCCTATAGCACACATTCTCAGGCTACCTTGGGGCCCCCGGTTGAAACCGACCCCTACGGGGTTCCGTGATGTCGATCGAAGTTGCAATCCCTGCTTGAACTTTAAGGGTACTCTCTTGACCTTCCAACAACTTAATACCTGAAGAACTTTAAACTTTAAACACCTGGAACCTGCAACTTCCCCTCCTCAGCTTAGTTCAAACGCACTCTTATAAAATCCTTCCTTCTGCACATAATCCAGAACCTCCAGATAAAAAGGATGGGAACTAAGCGTTGCACTATCCCCGATCATAATCAATTTCTTCTTTGCCCGCGTCATAGCCACATTTGTCCGTCTGATATCACTCAAAAAACCGACTTCCCCTTTTTCATTGCTTCGGACGAAACTAATTCCAATGACATCGCGCTCCTGTCCCTGAAAGGCATCTACAGTATTGATGGTGATCAGACGGTACAAGGGTTCCAGAATAGCCGACGCCTCTGCCAGCTTATGGAGCTGGTCTACTTGGGCGCTGTAGGGAGTAATGATACCCATGGTGATCTGCTCATCGATCCACGTGCTCGTTCCAATATCCTCAACCAATACTTCAACCTGGTGTATCAGTAACTGAGCCTCTTCAATATTCAGACGGCTTAGGGTTTCAGGGTCTTGTTTTTCATAATAACCACACCCAGCCGTATCAATAAATTCAACAGGCAATTGGTATGGCCTCAATAATCGGGTGCTAACCGATTCATGTGCAATCAGTTTATCTTCATAAAAATAGGCTGAAGAAAATTCCATAATTTTCTGATGCATACGGTACTGAACCTGAAGCATAGAAACCTGGCTGGGCTGATGGTGAATCCCTTTTTCAAAAAGGGTTACCGAAAGACCTTTGCGTGCCGCATCAATTGATTTTATGGTAGGGGGGAGTTGCTGGTGATCCCCTGCAAAAATGGCGCGTTCGGATTTTAACAGCGGTATCCAGCAAGCTGGCTCCAGGGCCTGACCCGCTTCATCAATAAAAACAGTCTTGAATTTTTTCCCCCTCAAAACCGGATGGGAAGAGCCCACCAGCGTGCAGCATATTGCTTCCATGGATTGGAGCAAATCATTAACAATATAAAATTCAAGTAAGTCAGCATCCGCTTTCAGCACTTTCACTTCCAGCTTCAGTAACCGGCGCTGTTCTTTCTCGTGATACCCGAAATTTCGTTTATATTTAAAAGCCATGGAGCGCAGTTGTTCCATCCTTTTCCGCAGGCCACGTAGTTCTTTGTAGTTTGCATGCGTTGAAATCCTGAAATCCAGCGTTTTGCTGAGAGATTGTTCGGTAACCCTGGCAGGATGACCAATGCGGAGTACCTGTAAGCCCTGCTCACTAAGTTTATCCACTAGCAGGTCGACTGCCGCGTTACTGGGAGCACACACCAAAACTTGCTTCTGATCTTTGATGGTGTGTTTAATAGACTCCACCAGCGTCGTCGTTTTTCCTGTTCCCGGCGGACCATGAATAAAAGCAACATCCGTACACTCCATCACTTTTTTTAATGCTTCCTGCTGGCTATCATTTAAGATATTGATGGAACTGAATACCAACCCGTGAGGCTGGGTGCCCGCTCTGGTGTTGCCCAGTAATACACTTTTTAATTCAGCGACGCGGTTGCCTTCTGCCTTAATGACTTCCTTCAGGGTATACTCCATTTCGCGATAGCTCATTTCATCAAACATCACATCCACACCCAACAATCCATCGGTCAGCCATTCCGGCAGGTCATCGCCGTTGATAGTGATAACCATAGTATTGTCACGGACATAATTGACTACCCCGTTTATATGCTCCTTGGTGGATTTTCCGGAGGCATTTGAAAAAACACTCACCACTTTTCCACTTTGGAATGAATGCGGTGCTTCCAGGTGATTTGTTCGCTCGACTTCAATGGTCAGGCGCTCACCAGTGCCAATGTAATTTCTTTTAAGTGTGACCGGATACCAGGTAGATCCGTCTTGTGTTCTTTGATGCAGCGACTTCAGTAAAATTTTCTGGCGGTATTGCTCAAGATCAGCCTGCCTTTCAAGCTGAATAAGTTCAAGGGTATAAAGAAGTTGTTCGTTGGGTGTCACGTGTCTATTATACGTATCGCTGAGCTTCTGTTTTTTTCCCGTTATATTTTAGTCGAATAGCGGGATAAGCCATAGGTTTTATTAAAAATATGCGTGGGGCGGGGTAACAAGAGGGGTATTATTCTAGAAGTTCTTTCAGTCTCTCCACAGCCTCGCGGTTTTTGTCGGAGTTCATATTGTCAATAAGACTTTGTTTCTCACGGGTGGTTAGCCGCCAGCTTAATGAGGCACGTGCATTGTTCTTACGGATACTATCCATCTTTTGGAGAATGGGTACATATGATTCGGCCTGATATTCAATATCGACCCGTTCAATATTATTATGGAACCACGACTTCGAATTACCGATTAATAGATCGCTGGTGATGTCTTGAAAATTTTCAAAGTTGTTATACACGCTGCTGATGGGTTGAGTGAAAGCATCCATCAGTGTTTGCCCTTCGCGTACGGGAACCGTCGCTAATTTTGGTGAATCCCTGATGGAAACGAAAACGACGCCGGAAGTGTTTGCTTCGATCCATTCTTTATAGGCATATAGAAATCTAATGGCGTCATTCAATCCGAAGTTGTCTGAAATACCCGCGTCCATGATGAATAGCGCAGGGGTTGTTGGCAACGTAGTATTGGGTGTGATGTAGGGAAAAGTAGCACACATTCGCAAAGCTGATAAAAAGCGAAGATTGGATGCACCATGGCCTTCAAATAGTCGTTGGAAATCCACACCACTGAATTTCGGCGATGGATATTCGGGAAAACTAACCAGTTCATAATTAAGGAAGGAAACAGGTCGGGAAGCGATGTATAATTTTCGCCCATCATTTACGATGGTGGGACTTAATATAATCATGGGTACGATCGCCTCGGTTTCATAAGGATCGTAGTCGCTGATGTTCCTATCCATTAGCCCATCCGTTATCAAGTTCAGTTGTTGTTCAAAAGTATAACCGCGGTCTTTCAGGTAATAATTACCGGCGTATTCAAAGCGTGTAAACCCGACAAAAAGATCGTTTGCCATCAGGCTGAAAATGAGGGGATTCAGATTGTCGGTCGATATTTTTTCCCGGTAAACGGCCGCATATGGATTAACGGCCTCTCCTAATTTCTGTCGCAGTTTTAATTCACGGAAGTAACTGGCGCCAATTAACCCTCCGGATGCTCCGGTGATAAGGATGCTATTTTCGATTAGTTTTCCTGAGGTAAGACTATCGGCAGTTTGCAATGCGTTGAAAGTCCACAAGGCCGCACGTTTTCCACCACCACTCACGCAGAGAAAGACCATTTTCGGTTTTTTTTCCCCGGTGAATTTGTTCCGCCAGTTTTGAAGCATGGGGAAGGTTCCTTTCTTATCTTCGGCAATGGCCGTGCTATCATTCAGAGCGCGTAAGGCCTCTACTGAATATTCCGCCGCCGGCACACTGTAGTCTAATCCAAAAGCTTTGTATCGCTTTGAAAAAAAATCTTTCCCCACAAGGAAATTAATGAATAGAAACAAAATCAGCGCACTGGTAGCAGACCAGTTGCCAAACCAGTAGGAGAACGCGCCGGCAAGCATGACAAAAATCGTAAGGAAAATTATGAAACTGGATGCGGCGGGCAATTGAAATGCAGGATAATCTTTGAAGATTCCCAGGACGAGTACAGTGGCAAAAATAAACAGTTCAATGACCACCAGGTTAAAATGGTTCTGGTCAAATACCTGCAGGATGGTCGCCCGGTCGTAAAAATTATTATGTTCAACTTTTTTAAACTTGAAATCATAATCGAGATAATTGTCAACCTTAACCTGCTTTTTTCTGGCGATGTCCAATTTCTTCATGGCACTGGCGCGCGTCACTTTCACCTTTAACTTAATCTTTTCATCTATGCGGCAGATAACATACTTAAATATGTCTTTGTTGGTAAACCAGAAGTAAACAAAAAAGATCAGGGACATGGCAAGATATCCTGTTAAAAGGCCGGCGAGATTAAACGTAAGCGACCAGTCTGAGGTGTATTCATTGTTGATTTGAAAGCCAATGATCTGATAAATGTAGGCGAAGAAAAAAATGAGCGGTATGAGACTGTTGTTGATACAGAATTTCGTAAATGGCCTCGGCAAGGTCCCGACAAAAGAAAACCGGTGGCCATCATTGATGTAACACGTTATATGAAACGCCGTGGTGAATCCGGCGGTGCACAATCCCATAATAAAAAAACTGGTAAAGTTTACCTTGTTAAGGTATTCGGGGTCCAGAAAAAGGTAGGGTATGCCCAGATATTTTCCGAAACTTCCAGTAATCATAGCGAAGAGTATGATCCAGCAAAGCAACAAAACAAGGTTGCGTTTTATGTTGTTCAGGAGTAGTTGAACAGGAAACGAGTATGCAATAACCGGAAATAGCGAGTAAAGCCTGCGCATGGGGATAAGGCTAAAGA
>JBDSIM010000062.1:0-7158 GCA_039917935.1 Cyclobacteriaceae bacterium
ATATGAAAGAGCCGTTAGCACAGGCAATCAGTCAGCACCTGCGTAACCAGCAGGAAGATGGAATCCGTGCCTTGTATGTGTACTCGCAAATCACATTGAGTATAGCAACACAAGAAGCAGCGTATGCTACCAACGCAACACCTGAAAAGTTTTGGGCAAAGTGGGAAGAGAAATTTGAAGGTGATTCAGAGGCAGAAAAGAAACGGGAAGAAGATAAATACAGACAAAATCTTTAAGAATTAAAAAACAAGCCACTAACGATAGAACAGAAAGAAAAATTATTCAGCGAACGGTTTAAGTACATTCGGCAATATTTTGATGATTTGGAAAAAGAAAACATTCTGCCAACAGTTCAGGACGAATATCTATTTGGCTTGTGCAGACCAGAACGATTGATGGATATTATTTTCAATTTCATTCTGTTTGACAACGGAGAAAAGAAGATTGCCAGATACCAACAGTTTTTTGCCATCAAGAAATCTATGCAACGGATCCTTCCCATTGAAGGCGGCAGAAGAAAAGGCGGAGTGATCTGGCATACACAGGGAAGAGGAAAATCATTAACGATGGTGATGCTGGCGCAAGCTATTGCCTTGGAAAAATCAATTCGCAATCCGAAGATAGTTTTGGTAACAGACAGGACTGATTTGGACAATCAGATAACAGGTACATTTCGCAAGTGCGGAAAGTTTGTTGAGAATGCCACGACCGGACAACGTTTGGTTGAACTGCTGGAAAGTAAAAGCGACTCGGTAGTTACCACCATCATCAACAAGTTCGTGGCAGCCATTAAGAAAATAGATAAACCATTGGAGAGCCACGATATTTTTGTTTTAGTGGATGAGGGACACCGTACACAGCATGGAATATTCAACATTGATATGCAGAAGACATTGCCCAATGCCTGCTTTATAGCCATGACCGGAACACCGCTTTTCCACAGACATAAAAGTACGGCAGACAAATTCGGAGGGATCATAGATTCCTACACCGTTGACCAGGCAGTGAAAGACAAAGCTGTTGTTCCGCTCTTGTATGAAGGCAGAGTGGCAAAACAAACAGTGAATGAAAGCCCGATTGATACTTTTTTCGCAATGGTTTCGGAACCATTAACGGACTATCAAAAGGCGGATTTGAAAAAGAAATTCAGCAGAGCAGACCAATTAAACGGTGCAGAACAAAAGATTTACGCCATTGCATGGAACATCAGTCGTCACTTTCGAGACAACTGGCAAGGCACACCCTTCAAAGCCCAATTGGTTTGCGACAAAAAGGTAAATGCTATTCGTTATAAGGAATTTTTAGACGAGATAGGGCTTGTAACAAGCGATGTTTTGATTTCTCCTTTGGATGAACGGGAAGGCGAAGAGAATGCTTATGAAAAATCTACTGAGAAAGAAAATCGCTTTTGGAAAAAAATGATGGACGAACACGGTAATTCAAAAACATACGAGAAGAATATTATTAGTCGCTTCAAGAATCAGAAAGACCCGGAAATAATTATTGTAGTAGATAAACTTCTTACAGGTTTTGACGAACCTAAGAACACCGTTCTTTATCTAACAAGAAATTTACAAGGACATAAACTCCTTCAGGCAATTGCCAGAGTGAATCGCATTTATCCAGATAAAGAGTTCGGATATATCATTGACTATTATGGCGTAATTGAAAACCTGGATAATGCGTTGGAAATGTATTCTTCGTTTGAAGATTTTGACAATGAAGATTTGATTGGAACAATCGTCAACATTAACGATGAAATAAAGAAGTTGCCTCAGAAACATTCGGAGTTGTGGGATATTTTCAAAGCAGCCGCGAACAAGAGAGATGCAGAAGCGTACCAGTTGTTATTGAAAGATGAATCAATCCGGGTTCGGTTTTACGATAAACTAGCAGCGTTCGCGAAGGGATTGAAGTTGGCTCTTTCATCTATCCAGTTTCACAAAGAGGCCGAAGAAAAAACCATCAACCGCTACAAAGAAGATTTGACCATGTTCCTTAAACTTCGACTGGCAGTAGTGGAAAGGTACAGTGATGTAATTGACTACCGACAATACGAAGGGCAAATCCAAAAACTGATTGACACCCATATCACTACTGAGAAAGTGGAAACCATCACTGAACTCGTCAATATTTTTGATAAAGATAGATTTCAACAGGAAGTAGAAAACACAACAGGTAAAGCAGCAAAGGCAGATAAGATTGCTAGCAGAACGTCCAAACACATTTCGGAGAAAATGGATGAAGACCCTGCCTTCTACAAAAAGTTTTCGCAGATGCTAAAGGACACAATTGCAGATTATGAAGCAAAAAGAATCAGCGAAGCGCAATACTTGAGTAAGGTGCAGGAGGTAATGAATATCGTTTTATCTCATACCGATACAGATATTCCCGAACCATTGAAAGACAAAGATGTAGCGAAAGCGTTCTATGGGTTGAGTGTTGAATCCCTCAGCGAAAAAATTCAAGATGCTGTAATCCGGAAGGAAATTTCGACACAGGCTGCATTGCACATTGATGAATTAGTTCAAAAAGCAGTTTTGGATAATGGCAAGCCGATCATTGATTGGCAATACAAGACGAACATTACGGGAAAACTTCAAATTGAGATCGGTGATTATTTGATTGATGAGGTGCGGGACAAATACAACATCAACCTTTCATTTGGCGAGATGGATGAGATTGCAAACAAGTGTATTGAAGTTGCTAAAATCCGCTACAAGTAATGACGGCAGCCATTCAATTCGGGTCAAAGCAAATTGACTTTCGCTTAGAATATTCGGACAGAAAATCGTTAGGCATTACGGTTACACCTGACCTAAATGTTTTGGTAAAAGCCCCAACGGACATTTCCCTTCAGAAAATAAAAGAGAGGTTAAGGAAGAAAGCACCTTGGATAATCAGACAGCAAAGTTTCTTTCTCTCGTTTCATCCAAAAACACCAGTACGAAAATTTGTAGGAGGTGAAACACACTTGTATCGCGGCAGACAATACCGATTGAAGATTTTACAAAGCAAGCTTGAATCAGTGAAGCTGAAAGGAAAGTTTATCGAAGTAACGACAGCAGACAAAGCAAGAGCAAAGGAATTAGTCAACGAATGGTATCTGCAAAATGCTAAAACAAAATTTCATACTATTGCCAAACCCCTCATTGAAAATTTCAGGAAACATAAAGTTGAACCGAATTCAATCGTGTTGAGAGAAATGCCACCCCGTTGGGGAAGTTGCACAGCAAAAGGAAAAATCATTTTGAATCCTGAATTGATTAAAGCGCCTAAAGGTTGCATTGAATATGTAATCATTCACGAGTTGTGTCATTTGATACATCACGATCATACTCAAAAGTTTATTGACTTACAAACTAAGGAAATGAAGGATTGGGAGAAATGGAAAATGAAGTTGGAGAAACTATTGGCTTAATTTGAAGTGTACGAGAAAATCGTACGGTTGAAATTCTAATTTCATTAGAAAAGGATTGCTGCCGGACACTTATAGCCACCCATTTTTGTATGGTTCTGTGCACCGGAGGCTCAGTTTTTTAACGCGCATCTACGCTTTGCCAAAGCCTTCACGCTAACACCCTACATTGGCTCCAGGCTTTTCGGAAAAACTATTAAAGATTATCAAGGAATGGCCTTCTTCGTTCAAGCTTTAAGTCTTGAAGCACGGAGGCTTTGACCGCAATGGTAAAGTTGTAAGATTGAAATCTTCCGAAGGGAACCCAGGTAAGATTCATTTGCCAGCAATGAAGGTCGCGCGAAATTCCCACATTGGTCTGTGTGAATTCTTTTGACTCAAAATGATAACCGGTGTTATAGGTAATTTTCCATTTTTCAGAAACGGACAAATCTCCGGAAACCTGAAGGGTTTGGATAACTTCTGCTGGCTGTATCTTATCTGCATTCCTGGTTATCGGACGCCTGTAATTCAAATTGTATCCCAGGTTCAGACTCCACGGAATATCAAAGTCAATGTACGAATTTGGATTTTCTATAATGTGTTGCTTGTCTTCTTCCGGTATATCGGATTTTACAACTTTTTCCCGCGTTTCATTTTCTTTTTTTCGCATGGACGGATTTAGATTTGTATTCAGCGCAAGCGTGGCGGTAGTGATTCTTCCAATGCCCCCACCCTTCCATGCGTAAGCGTCTACACGCCTCTCAGTTATCTTTCCTTCGCCGTCGCTTGTTCTTACATAGTTATAAGGATCAAGTGACGCAGATAGGTTTATGTTGATGGTATTGTCCAGGATATTGGTATTGGCCGATAGCCCAATAGTAGAGAGTTTAAAGGAGTCAGCCATCAGGTTATAACTTGAACTCAAAGAAAGGTTATTCAGCAACATTACTTTTCTCTCAACGGTATCTTTTTCTCCTTTTACTTTCATTTCAAGATTGTTTCCAATACCGAAACTCACTGATCCCGCCTTTCCCAATCCGGATGGGCCATACACAAATCCTTCATGTCGGGCTTTGTATTCAACCGTTGGTTCGTAAGGAAGGCCGGGACCCACGGGGCGATTAATAATATTAAAATATTCGGGATTTTTAGAAAAGTCGGGGGTTAAGCCCAGAGAAATGCTGGGGTTAATAACATGTCGGATGGCCTTCACTTTCCCGGATTTAAAGAAATACATCCCATACACCCGGGTATTCACGCCGATACTGAGGCTGTAATTGGCGACCCTGTTAAACCCTGGAATAGTATCGGCCTTGGCGGAATAATTACCCGTTTTTTCATCCTGAACATATTTCCAATTAAGTTTTTCAAAATACCATTTCTCTTCATAGTTGACCGAAGGTGACAGGGTAAAAAACTTAAGTGCCTTGAACGAATACGACAACGGAATAGAATGTCGTACGCCCTTCCTCCCATTTTTCAGAAACAAGGGAAGATTATCAAACGTAAAGGGTGCAATACTATCGCGTGGTGATTCCGGTGTAAGCCTTCCCAGGTTATTGGTTATCCGGTTTGTTCCCGTCATACTGTAGCCGAGTGAAAAATTGTCCAGGAAGGAAGTCTTCCCTTTGCGTTGGAAGGGGTAAAGGTTCGTCATATTCAGACTCACATTCGGTAATGGCAGATCTACCAGTCTTGTTTGAAGATCCTGGCTATGACTTAGGTTGATACCCATCGAAAACGGAGTGCCTGCAAAACGTTTACTGTAGGAAACATTCGAACTTAATTTAGTGCTGATATTGCTAATCGAGTTGGAAGCCAACTCATTGGCAGTACCATACATTAGATTATTATTTTGATTGAAGGTTGCGGTAGCTGCATTCACCGAAGCTGCAAAACGACCGGTACCTTTTGATTGCGGCGAATGGCTCCACATAAGTCTGAAATCATTTGAAACATCGCTGTCTTCTATGTTTTGACCTAACCGATTTTTGGAGTAGCTAAAATTGAAATTACCGTTATACGCATATCTTTTCATATACGTTGAATTCGCATAAATGGCATGGCCCCCTTTTGAGTAAAGATCGCCTGTCAGTGAAAGCTTTATATATTCACTGATGTCAAAGAAATATCCGCCGTTGCGGAAGTTGAATCCTCTCCTTCGTTCCTCTCCATAACTGGGACCAATTATTCCGGATTTACTTTCGCGCTGGGCAGGAAACATACCAAATAAAAAACCGGCGGGTAAAGGGATGTCGTTAAACACCACGTAAAAAGGACCCGATACAATTTTGTCATTTGGAATTGCCTTGGTTTTTGTTGACCTGATACTGAAATGAGGGTGCTCGAGGTTGCAGGTAGTAAATGTATTGTGAAGACTTAGCAATTCGTTATTCTCATTTTTAAAGACCGTTTCACCATGCAGAATGCTCTCATCCTGCTTGGTAACCACTTCACTTATCCGGGCACGTCCGGTTTTAAAATTGTATACGATGTCTTTTGTTTCATATAACTCAGCGCCATTTTTGAATACGGGAAACCCGACACGGTTACCCAGGGAATCACGGACGCCGTGCGCGGTCATCGTACTTTTGCCGTAGTCAATTGTGATTTCTTCCGCTTCCAGCTCAATACTTCCGTAGGTGATTTTGGCGTTACCATAGAGCCAGATTAATTTTCCATCTATACTGGCCCGGATGGAATCTCTGGCAGTATAGTTGATTGTAGTTTCAATATCTCCTTTAGCCCGCGGGATGGAGTCGTTTTGAATATTTAGCGAATCCGAAGTGTTTGGAATAGTATCCGGGAGCACCTGTGTCGTATCTTGCCTTACGGGTAAGGTGCCGGCAGGATTTTTTATAGGGTTTTCAACCTGAGCGACTGTGGAAACCGCTACCAAAAGAAATACTATGATAAAGATGAAAGAATGCCGCACAAGCCCCGAATTGATAGTAAGATCTTTAGGTTTTAGTGAAAAATTTACGATTTTGGGTAAAGGTATTGCAAATACATATAACATCGTACGGCACTTGAGAAAACTTGGAATTACGGTAATTTTGATAGCAATAACCTTGCTAAACTCATCCAGCAACCTGATTAACCCCGAATTCAAGGTTGATGTTGTGGTAATCGATGCAGGTCATGGTGGTAAGGATTCGGGAACTAGAGGCAAAAAAGCACTGGAAAAAGATATAGCACTTAAAATAGCTTTAAAAGTGGGTTCTTACATTGAGCAAAATATTCCCGGCGTCAAAGTAATTTACACGAGGAAAAACGATACTTATATTGCACTGGATGAACGGGCCAATATTGCTAACCGAAACAAGGCTGATCTATTTATCTGCATTCATGCCAACTCCATGCCCGGCGGCAGAGCGATAGGAACGGAAACCTATGTGATGGGTCTCCACAAAGAGGAGAGCAATTTTGACGTGGCGAAGCGCGAAAATTCGGTGATCCTCATGGATGAAGACTACAAAGAACGATATGAAGGTTTTGATCCCGATAGCCCAGAGTCGTATATTTTGTTCGCATTGACTCAAACCGCGTACCAGGAGAGCAGTTTATTATTCGCCAAAAAGGTGGAGGATCAGTTCAGGGCGCGAGTGGGAAGATCCAGTCGCGGGGTAAAACAGGCGGGATTTTTAGTGCTCTGGAAAACCACCATGCCTAGCGTGTTGATTGAAACCGGTTTTTTATCACACTCGACAGAAGAACTATTTTTAGCTGGCGAAAAAGGCCAGGATTTGATTGCCTCA
>JBDSIM010000063.1:0-9641 GCA_039917935.1 Cyclobacteriaceae bacterium
CTCGCGCATTGCCGCGTGATGTTACCTTTTCATCATCAGCAATTATGCCACTGCCTTGTTCGCCACCTTTTTATTCTTCACCATGAATCCAAACAACGCGGCGGTGAAAAACATGAGTAAGCTGTAGATGGCCGGCGGGAGGGCCATAGAAGAGTTGACGAGAACACTGAGGGCAATGTAGATCGCGAGCGTGCCGTTGTGGATGCCGATCTCCATACCAATCGCGATCGCTTGCCGCTTGTCGATGTTCAGCCATCGGGGAATAAAGTATCCGGACGCGAGGCTCATCAGATTGAACAGCAATACTGGCACACCCAACACTGTGAAATAATCGGCGAGCAATTGTTTTTCACTAATCGTAACGGAAACAATAATGATAATAAGGATCACCGCCGATGCAATCTTTACCGGCCTTTCCATTCTGGCGGCAAAATTAATAAACTGATTTTTGATGATCATGCCGATCGTTACCGGTATCAACACAATTCCAAAAACTTCCAGGACCTTGCTGAACTGCATGGGAACGTACTGACCGGAATCAATGAAATAATCCAGCGAGAAATTAACGATCACCGGAAGTGTAAATAACGTAAGCACACTGTTGATCGCGGTAAGTGAAATATTCAGCGCCACATCTCCATTGGACAAATGACTATAGAGATTAGCAGTAGCTCCTCCCGGTGACGCTGCCAGCAACATCATCCCTACCGCAAGCGCCGGCTCGAGCCCTGAAAACTTTACCAGGAAAAAACATAAGGCAGGGAGAAGGATCATCTGACATGCCAGCGCGACGGTCATTGCTTTCGGATATTTGGTTACGCGCCTGAAGTCATCGAGGGTCAATGAGAGGCCCAGGCCCAGCATGATTATCCCGAGTGCAATCGGGAGGAATAGTTCGGTGGCGATAGATTGTTGCATGAGGTTGAGGTATTAGTGAGCTTAATGAGCTGTATACTAACTAAATATCCTAAAAAAAGTTTGATGTATAAATGGATAAGCAATATTTACCAACAACCATTGCCTTCGATTAGCAATAAGTTGAGAGCAATGGATGGTTTAATCTATATTTTTTGCGTTAACCAAAAGGCAAAGATGTTCGCTTTATATTGGGTTTAAAAACAAAAGAGTTTAACGATTCGCATACATTCCATGATCGTCCATCTCATCGACGGTACCTATGAACTATTCCGGCATTTCTACGGCCAGCGTAGATACAACAAAGGCAAGGACAAAACACTTGGAGCCACGGTTGGTGTACTGAATGGCGTATTGCAAATGATCGAAGAAGGCGCGACCTACTTAGGTGTTGCCACGGATCACGTGATCGAATCATTTCGCAATGAGCTGTGGCCCGACTATAAAACTGGAGAAGGGATCGAGCCGGCGCTGCTTGCGCAATTCCATCCAATAGAAGAAGCATTAGCGTCGATGGGTGTTGTGGTATGGCCGATGATTGAGCTGGAAGCCGATGATGCACTGGCCTCCGCAGCGCACCTGGCTGCCGCAGATCCTCGTATCCTTAAAGTGTGCATCTGGACGCCGGACAAAGATCTCGCCCAATGCGTACGCAAAGATCGGGTCGTACAGATCGATCGCAGAGCCCGGTCAATTAGAGACGCAAACGCAATACGTAAAAAGTTTGGCGTGAGTCCGGTACTCATCCCGGATTTTATAGCGCTCGTGGGAGATAGCGCCGATGGTTGTCCAGGCATCCCAGGCATTGGGAAGATTGGCGCCGTTCAGCTGTTGAACCAGTACGGGCCAATCGAGACTTTCCCGAAGAAGCTGCTGGTGGGACAACGCGAACAAGCCTTACTGTTTAAACGCCTCGCCACTTTACGAACCGATGCCGCGCTATTTAGCGATGGCGTGGGCCAACGTCAGCTTTCGCCGAGCGCACTACAAAAATGGGTGAACCACGTTTACTCGCCCGAGCGAATGCCATTGCTGCGAAAGTTACTCAGTCAGAACAATAACCGAATCTAACTTTCATTCGCTGAATATCGCTGACGAGATGTCGCGCAAAATAAATTTAAAACTTTGACACTATGAGCTTATAGCATCAAGTTCGGTGCGAAAACGTTGCCATCGCAACGCTCGTGCTGCTGGCAATAGGGCCGTCCGGTATTTGAGCAAAGGGTGGCGTTAAAATCCAGGGATTCGTCGCTACGCAACTCCACCCCGGGGCTACCAGGTAGTCCTCCCGTGACTTGTCATTAATTCCATGATGATGATAGAGCATGCTTATGCGAGACTCAAAATGCACAAAATCTAGCTTACTGGTATGATTATTTGAACGAATAAAGGCTGCTCCGAGCCGTTTAGTTATTCAACTTCGGAGTTTTCGAAAAATATTCTTTAACAAAAGCCTGTTGTTGCTTATCCGTCATTTTATCCGCTTGCTGAACTTCAATTTTAATATTTTCGAAACGATGATCCGCCTTTAAAACATTCAAGAGTTCTGCTTTGGCATTTGTCGGGCCAAAAAGAACTACTTCGTCAAAATTTCTAATGGCGTCACCTAACTTTTTATAATATTCCGTTTGCTGCTGCTGCTCTTTGTTGTGTATTACATTTTCACTACCTGCAGCAGTATGTTCTTTCGCCTCGTGCGTCAAGGCTGTATCCGCAACCTTTTCTTCGCCACCGAGGGCTGTATATTCCAGTAGATGAGCATTCGCATGATCCATCCATATTCCTAATTTTTTTTGGTTTGTCATAATTTCTGTTAGTTTATAATTTCTATTGTTGATTAAGCAAGTAAAGAATACCCGACCGTTAACGTATTAAATACAAAAAGAAGTCTTACCTATATCACATGACTACATTGCACCCTTTGCCTTTCCTTCAGCTGCTTAAAAAAATATGATTGTAGAATCATATCAATAAAACCACATCGTTTCTCAGTATCATCAAAAAGTATGCCCTGGACCTTTGATGCCTTTGGATTCAATTGTACACGAAAGACTCCAAATTCAGTTCGTTGTAGCGGAAAGGGAAGATTTACAGTGTGAGAATTTTGTCAGTAGCGTTGAATTTTGAATAGTTCGGAGGTAAAGCCTGGTTCGTTTTATGACTTGTTCCGTGTTCAAACGGTAAATTGTTGGAGCATTGGGATATCATTAAAACGATTCCTTTAAAAGAAGACTGGAAACATAGCAAGGGTAAATTTTAAATAGGATGACAGGCTTGGAAAGATTGGCAAAATCTTTTGGATCAGGCAATCTGTTTAGATCAACTTAAGTGATCTATGTAACATATTACAGCACTTATGCAACACACCATTAAGAACCGGCTATATCTTTGTACTATACCTGGTTATAAAATGTGACAGGTTTTTCACTTAACAAAATCAAAATTTTATGAAATTAGTTATTTCAACTGTTCTTTCTGTTTTCCTAATTGCAGGGGCGGCTACGGCACAACATGCGAACATTGGTATTAAAGGTGGCTTAAATGCCTACACACTTAAGACGGATGATAATTCGGCTGCTGATGCAAAAATAAGTTTTCACGTTGGACTCTTAGGTCACTTCCATATCACCGGTAATTTTGCGCTGCAACCAGAAATTATCTATTCTGTACAGGGAGCCAGTTATAACATGTCCGGTACAGATGTTCGGTTGAACCTGAACTACATCAATGTGCCCTTATTATTTCAATACATGTTCGACAATGGTTTTAGATTGCAAGCAGGCCCACAACTTGGTTTATTAGCAAGCGCGAAGTCGCAGGTAAACAACAACAAAACTGATGTGAAGGCTAATTTTGAAACAATCGATTTAGGATTGGCAATTGGAGCGAGCTATGTAAACCCTTCCTCAAACTTCGGTTTTGATATTCGCTACAACCTTGGCCTTAGCAACATCAACGCCAACAGTAATGTCAATTCTTTTAACCGGGGTTTGCAGGCAGGCGTTTTCTACCTCTTTAAACACAAATCATAATGAAGTATCAGGAAGGACAAAATAATTTGTCTTTCCTTTCTTTGTCAACTTAATATAGACCTCCGGTTCAATACTTTCTTAACTTGCACACGCTTACAAACAATCATCCTTAATCAAATTTTTATGTCTACACCTTCAGCCCCAAAAAAAATCACATGGATAATCGGTATACTCTGTGGCCTCCTGGGAATTATAGGCCACTACGCTGACGTTGATATTTTACGTGAATACAATTACGTTTTACTACTCGTTGGATTTATCGTGCTGGCTATTGGCACCACGTTCAGAGAACTGTAAAACAGTCTCCTCAATCTTAGCATTCTTTTGCACTTAATGCTGGACAAGGACTTGTTAAGAAGTGGAAGGTATGCAGATTCTATAAATGCAAATATCTGCTGCACGAGCGAGAAGTGACGATTTTCCTAAAGTGCGTTAAAGAATCAGCAGAAAATAATACAATCAGACTTCAAAAGAGTTTGAATCATAACCTGGCGGGATAAATTCTGCCAACGCGCACGGACCTGCGTGAAGAGGCAATTGTTTGTCCTAAGGACTCCTTCGGAGAGCCCGAAATGGCAAGTGGGCTGATTGGCGAGTGCCGACAGCCTGACCCGAGCGTGTGGAT
Organism: Cyclobacteriaceae bacterium; assembly: GCA_039917935.1. Classification (GTDB taxonomy): domain Bacteria; phylum Bacteroidota; class Bacteroidia; order Cytophagales; family Cyclobacteriaceae; genus Chryseosolibacter. The sequence goes on from JBDSIM010000063.1 coordinate 4,573, forward strand.
AAGCGTAAGTGAGGGGCACGCCCAACACAAATGCATGAAGCCTGCAACTTGCAGCCTTAGTTTAACACTTAACGGTGATGTCCTATTCGGCCAACTTATTTGCTGCAAAGCCCGTCGTTATCCAGCGCCTTGATTTCTTTTTTATACTTCGATGGAAGGATGATGGCTTTCAACAACCAATCAGCCCTCATGCTTCTGCTCACTTTATATAGTGCAATCAAAGGGTTTAAGAGAGAGATGTTCCGGAAGCCGAGCAGTTCACGCACCTTCTGCGGCACCACGAGTGTCTGCGCCTCCAGCAGGATCCTGTAGCGCACCCGGCCCAGGTGTTTGCGATATTGGCTTAACAGGTCAATCGTGTAATTGCTGGGGTTCAGATTTTGGTCCAGGTGCCCTTGCCGCATTTTTTCCCATTCTTCAAAGGTTTCGGGCAATCCTTTCACGCCCATGAGGCTTCCTACTCTGTAGAAGACCTGGAATACCTCGTTCTTTTCGACTCTGCTTAACTCACGTTCCAGCACTTCAAACGATCGGATGGAATAATCGATGAGCATGAAGAGCACATCTCTATAAGCCCAGTCAGGAATTTTTTCAGCGCGCTTCGCTTCCACGTCCGCATGTATCGTCGCCATGGCATCAATAGCGCGCAGGGCGGCTTGTTTTTCAGAAAAGACAATTGTCCGGGCGTAGGAGACAGTTGAGAAAAGCCTTCCCAGGGGATCGACCGGAAGGCGGCCTGTGAAGTATAGCCAGTCCACAGCCTTGTTGAGTGCAAACTCTGCGGAGGCGCCGGCGAATATGAAAAGGATGGTATCACTCTTCCCCCAGATCTGCCGCACCACCGAGTGCTTATCCACGAAATATTCCATACTCATAAAACAAACAATTTTGATGAAACGTGCACTGACCCTTGCTAGCAGTTCATACTCTTTTCTTCCTTGCGCCGTCGGCTCGAGTGGGTAGGGGGTTGCCCGGTCATTGGATTTCCTTCTTTTTTCTCCGCGACAAAGGTATGTGAAAGTACTTTTGTATTCAAAGCACTTTGAGAAATATATATTTTTGACTTGTGGGCCATTCTAATTCATTAGGATATTCGACCATTTTATCCAAGCGGATTCTTGAAGCCAGTCTGATTGTCTTACAATTTTGTTTCCAGAAAGGGTTTAATCGTTTTTATTATGAAAAAACTGGATTAAATAAATAAGCGTCTTTGGAAATAAATATCATGAACTGCTAACAATTTGTTAGAGACACATCTAATGTGGGTGTACATTTTGTACAATATTTGTAACGATTGATGTTCAGCTACCTAGGCCGAACTATTTCCCAATACAAAATGGGTTCACTTTTAACAATCCGTACGTTAGATGGTTTGAATAACAAGCTAAACATGCCTAAAGAAAGATAAGCTCAAAAACCTTTTGGCATGATCAGGCGGTTTTACGTTGCTCCTCCGCCGTGTTCATAACGGTCTTATGAAACTGATCTTCTTCGGTTGAGCCCTTCAACGCGGCGGTCGATGCCAGTCCGCCGGTAACTGTTTCCTGAACAGCATCAAAGTAAGCCGTGCCGACAAATGCCTGGTGCTTCACCGCTTTGAAACCCAGCTCCTGTAAACCGAATTCTTTTTCCTGCAGTTTCGAATAACCCTGCATTCCCTCCGTGCGATAAGCATGCGCAAGCTCGAACATACTGGTGTTCAATGAGTGAAAACCCGCCAGCGTAATAAATTGAAATTTATATCCGAGCTCCGCGAGTTGCTCCCTGAAATGTAATCGCTCTGCTTCACTTAGTTTTAATGCCCAGTTAAAAGAGGGAGAGCAATTGTAAGCCAGCAATTTCTCCGGATAGCAGGATTTTATCGCATGTGCAAATTCACGGGCCTGCCCGATGTCCGGCCGTGAAGTTTCACACCATACGAGGTCTGCAAAGGGGGCGTAAGCCAACCCTCTTGATATCGCCTGCGTTAAACCATTTTTAACTTTATAAAATCCTTCATGAGTACGATGTCCATAAATAAACGGTCTGTCATTCTCATCAATGTCACTGGTAATAAGATTAGCTGCGTCTGCGTCGGTCCGCGCAATGATCACGGACGGAACATCCATGACGTCTGAGGCCAGACGCGCGGCAATTAATTTATCAACAGCCTCCCGGGTGGGAACCAATACCTTTCCACCAAGGTGGCCGCATTTCTTTGCCGACGACAACTGATCTTCAAAATGAACGGCTGCAGCTCCCGCTTCTATCATAGCTTTCATCAATTCAAAGGCATTTAGATTTCCTCCAAAACCCGCCTCGGCATCCGCTATGATCGGCGCCATCCAGTGTATATTTTCTTTTGATTCCGTAACCGCCTGGATCTGGTCGGCCCGCAATAAAGCATTGTTTATTTTCCTGACTGCAGCAGGGACGCTGTCTGAAGGATATAAACTCTGGTCCGGATACATCTGACCCGCAAGATTGGCATCAGCTGCAACCTGCCATCCACTGAGGTAGATTGCCTTTAATCCCGCCTGTACCTGCTGAATTGCCTGATTTCCTGTCATGGCACCCATTGCCCCAATGTGGCCGTCCTGTTGCAAAAGCTCCCAAAACCGGTTGGAACCCAGTCTTGCCAGGGTATGATCTATCCGCACAGTACCGGAAAGCTTGATGACTTCGACCGCCGTATACGGCCGTTCAATACCATTCCATCGCGGATTTGTCTCCCATTCATTCAATAGATTCTTAATGAGCTGCTCTTTGTTTGTTTTCATATTATCTGGTATTATAGACCTATTAATTTCAAATAATGGTCACGCAAACGATTGCAATCAATTTTTAAGCCCATAAGGTTATTTTTTCATTCCAGTTTAAGTCCTCAGCCGGCCTCTGTTTTTCAAACCCTTATTTTTAATGAATAAAGCGGCTGTTTTAACCCGAGGACATGTTTTTCAGGCGGAAATTTTTGTCAACTTCGATTTATTGCACCCTAAACATCAGATTCTTAATTGAAATCATGTAGAATAGTTTACTCATTTGCCGCTCAGAAGGCTGCAATATGTCTTGCGACTGCCTTTACCCCTGTGAATCCAATGCTGGCTTCATTCCACTGGAACCCGATAGAAAGGTTTTCAAAGAACATTGAGTCACATACAGTTTCCGCTATTCCGCCTTACGCGAAAGCGACCAACGCTTATAGTTAGCCGGTTGATGGACAGGCACAGAGACCAAATACTGCAGATGCCCTTTGCCCAGGGTATAAATATGGCCCATAACCGGTTGCAAGACATCGTAATCAAAGCAGGCCTACCGGCAGGCAGGTTAAAATAACACAGTATGACAAAGGGAAATAAAATTATCTATTGGATGGCTACTATCTGGCTGGCATTAGGAATGCTATCCAGTGGAATAGTACAGTTACTCAGCATGAAAGAGGACGTAGATTTCATTATACGATTGGGCTATCCTGTCTATTTTCTAACGATACTGGGTATTTGGAAAATTTTGGGAGTTGTAGCATTGCTTATTCCTAAAGTTCCTTTGGTAAAAGAATGGGCTTATGCAGGCTTTTTCTTTGCCATGTCGGGAGCGGCATATTCGCATATCGCTTCTGGTAATTCCGTGACGGAAATATTTCCTCCGTTTTTACTTCTAATCCTGACTGTGGTATCGTGGTACTTCAGACCTGCAGATAGAAAACCATTTCAGTTAATCCAAAGAAGAACAGCATGAATCCCAAGGTTGATTTCTACTTCAGTAAAGCAAAAAATTGGCAGAAAGAATTGGAGCAGTTGCGAATGATCATTCTTGACTGTGGGCTCAACGAAGAATTGAAGTGGGGCGTTCCATGTTACGCGTTTGAGAAAAAAAACATAGTATTAATACATATGTTTAAAGAATACTGTGCGCTTTTGTTTTTCAAAGGTGCCTTATTAAAGGATGCCAAGGGTATTCTAATCCAACAAACGGAGAATGTGCAGGGGGCGCGCCAGATCCGGTTCACCAATATTCGGGAAATAGGGAAGATGAAACCCACCCTGAAAGCCTATATTTATGAAGCCATTGAAGTGGAAGAAGCAGGCTTGAAAGTGCCTGTTAAAAAAACTTCGGATTATACTATTCCCGAAGAATTTCAAAATAAATTGGATAAAACCCCTGCCTTAAGAACGGCTTTTGATGCATTGACACCAGGACGGCAAAGAGGATACATTCTTTATTTTTCTGCTGCCAAACAATCCAAAACCAGGGAGTCAAGGATTGAAAAATATAGGAAGCAAATTCTCAAGGGAAGGGGTTTAGATGATTAATCATGCAGAACGAAAACAATGACAGAACGAAAACAATGACCCTTCAGGCAGGGAACAAAGAATATCCCTATTACTGCATGCGCCAATAGAATTAGTTGGGAAGTATGGACAAAATTAGAACACATTCAGCATTGGTGGGGTCGTGACGGCTTTACCAATACCATTGAAAAAATGCATCCGGAATCTGGCGGCGAATGGATCTTCGTCATGCACGGGCCGGATGGAAAAAGCTATCCCAACAAGACCATTTTCAGAGAAGTGTTCAGGCACAAAAAAATAATGCATGAGCATTTTACCCCGAATTTTATTGCCAGTATAGAATTTGAAAGACAAGGTGATAGGACACTGCTGAATTGGTATAAACTTTATGAAACCAGAAAGCTGTTTGAAATGGTAGAGCAACATCACAAAACCAACGAAGGTTTTAAACAGACTGTAGCGAAACTTGAAAATTATCTTGCGCAAAAGAATACATCAAAATGAGAGAAATAACAGTATCAAGGCACATTCGCTGCAGGGATATTTCAGAAGTCATGCTGCCTGCGATAATAGAAAAGTTGGTCTGTGCTTAAAGTATCGACTAGTGAGCTTTTGAAATAAACTTAGGAAATTATACGCTTGACACACCTATTCAACAGAGATCATATAAAAGTATGAAAAGCAATAAAAAGAAGTTTTCATCAGAACAACGTGAAGAACTACGCTTATCATTAAGAGCCCGTTTTGAGAAAAACATGAACCGCCATAAAGGTCTTGAATGGGCTAAAGTAAAAGCAA
>JBDSIM010000064.1:0-11121 GCA_039917935.1 Cyclobacteriaceae bacterium
CCCCATGAAATCCTTGTCATACCCAAGGGCATGCGGAATTTCTTTTAATATCAGTGTTAACCCGATGGCAGCCAACATTCCCTTTATCACGGAGGATGGGAAATAATAACCGATTATGCCGGCTTTGAGAAACCCCGCAGTCAACTGGATGGCACCACTAAGAAATACAGCGAGCAATAAGGCTTCAAAACTCCCCAACGTTTTCAGGGCAGTCAGAACGATGACTACTAGCCCCGCTGCAGGTCCGGAGACACCCAAAGGGGATCCACTCAGAAAACCCACTACAACGCCTCCTATGATTCCCGCGATGATTCCCGAAAACACCAGGTCTGGCCTCCCTGTTGAAGCGAGCCCCAATCCCAAACAAAGTGGCAGGGCTACGAGAAAAACAACCAGGCTTGCTGATAAATCGTCTTTTAATCCCCTGAAGGAATAAGCTTTTATACTCATATAAGGAGGAGTTAAGGGTTATAGGCTTCAGTTCCTGCAACAATGGCGCTTTCTATGTGGTAGATCTTGGGCATTTTAGTCTTGCTGTGAAAGGTGACGTCCAAATCCTGAATTATTCCGGTTCGGAGGTCATATACCCATCCGTGAACGAAAGGTTCTTCTCGCGAACGCCACGCGTTCTGGACGATGGAAGTTTTTGAAAGATCAAATACCTGTTCTATTATGTTCAACTCAACGAGGCGTCGGAATCTGCTATCTTCATCCGCAATCGCATCAAGCTCCTTACTGTGAATTCTGTAAACATCTTTGATATGGCGTAACCAGTTATCAACAAGACCATATTGTTTATTATCCATTGCGGCTTTCACACCCCCGCATCCGTAATGTCCACAGACAATAACATGCTTCACCTTGAGAATATTCACGGCATAGTCCAGCACACTTAACATATTCATATCCGAATGCACCACCATGTTAGCGATGTTGCGGTGTACGAATATATCGCCAGGGTTTGTATGGGTAATTTCATTGGCAGGTACACGGCTATCAGAACAGCCGATCCACAGTACTTCCGGGCTCTGACCTCTCGACAAACGTTCGAAAAATTCCGGATCGTGATCTAATTTTTCCTGTACCCAAGCTTTATTCCCTGATAATAATTCATCATATATATCCATAAAATCGTTTTGATTGGCGTTGATTATAGTCAACAGATTGATTTCTCCCTTGTTATTAAAAGGTGAAAATTAAAATGATAGGAACAACTGTCCGCTGTCCAGAAAATTAGATGTAGTTACGAAAAGAGACCAGGTGCTCGGGAGGTTGAGACACTTTTTGGGAGTGATCCGCGTGTGGATAAAGGTTCTCTGAAGACGGGTTCATTTTTAGTGCAATACCAACGCGTAAGCCGTGACCAAATAAAATATCAGTGTTCATCAAAGAAAAAGCTTTACCAGGACCATCTGTCCCGGGAGCATGAGCATCTCTTTCTTCTTCAAGTCCACCATTCAAAACAAGGTTACAAACATTTTCAATCATTTGCCTGTCCTTCAGATCAAGCAGGGAAACTTCAGCCAGAAAGAACCCCATATTCAGAAAAATTACCCCTGTAAAGAGGCTGAATATTCTGGATAGCGAATGGGATCTTAAAACTTCCATATCTCCAAAACTACGGATTTTTTTAATATTGCTTTCAAATTGGCTTTATTCGCAAGTCAATTTCTAATTTCTTACAATGCAATCGTCGTCAATGAATAATACCCGCTGTTCATCTAAAATAATGATCCACATGACACAACCCGATTCCCTAAAAATGGTTGCCGAATTTCACGAAACATTTCACCATCCCATCCTTTCCAAACCGGCTATTCCTTCGGAGGATCGCTGCAGACTGAGGGTGGCATTAATTGCAGAAGAACTCAGGGAACTTGAGACAGCCATCAGGGATAAAGATATTGTAGAGGTTGCCGATGCGCTGTGCGATATTCAATACGTTTTGTCAGGGGCCATTCTTGAATTCGGGCTAGCGGAAAAGTTCAGTGAGCTGTTTGAAGAAGTTCAACGCTCCAATATGAGCAAGGCCTGCTCATCAGAAGAGGAGGCCATGAACACCGTTGAGCACTATAAACAGAAAGACGGGACAGAATGTTATTATCGCAAAGAGGGTGAAAAATGGCTGGTCTTCCGGACGGCGGATCACAAAACCATTAAATCGGTAGGATATAGCCCTACGGATTTAAAAAAGATTTTAGCGGAGTGATCCGCTATGCAACCCATTGTAAACTAGATTTTTAGGCCTATAACGCGTTTTTTGTTATCCAGTACCGAAAGGCAATAATGGCCTGATCCAATTTATTTAGCCTCGAAATATCGCGTTTACTGTACCTGGGAAGGATAAACCGGTTGATCCTGGCCATAACTACAAAGAGTGATTTTTTCATATCTATATATTTAAAGCATCCTCATAGACCGTTTTAATTTTTAACTTTAAAACTATTAAACCAAAAATATGGAAAATATTCAGTCCGGTTCATTCCTTGAAATATGGCACAGTGCGATGCTCATTGGTTCCATTCTGATGCTTATTGCAGGGATTGTCGTTTTCATTCTTCATCATATTAAAATCGCCTCTCTCAAAACCCCGAAAGAAAAATTCGATTATATCAGTCGTCGTGAGATCAAAAATCTCGAGCTGATTTTTATTCTGTTCGCCATTGGTGCGGCCATGCTCATCAACCGGTATGGGATGGATAAGCTCGATGAAATGGGCGTGTGGTTTTACGTCAGGCTGTTTATTGCATTCGCTGGTGGAACGCTGGTTGGTTACGTCGCTTTCCTGATCCTTGAATACTATTATCCTACGCGCCTGGATAAAAAATTGCGTAAATGGCGGTATATGCCCAGGGTTAATCCGTCAACTGGTAACAAGATGCGCTTATTGGCCGAACATGAGGAGGATGTACATCTGGACGAAGGTATGAAAGCCGAGGAGGATGTTTTTTCTGTGGATTATGACGTTTGGGTTGACGAAAAATCAAATGAGGTTCTGGTCGAAAAATACACAGGACATATACAGGCGTTACAGTGCGGCAGTTGCGGATTTTTCACCCTGAAGGTAATGCGGGAAGAAATTACCCAAAACCCGACGTTCGATAAGCCAGGCGAATTAATCAAACATTATGAGTGTTCGTACTGTAAATCGGTAAGGGCTACAGCCTTCAAAATCTCAACCATGGAAGGTGATGACTATAAAAAGGAAAAACACACCTTCAGGAAGGAAAAAGACCTGGTTTTGATCAAAGTAGAGATAAAATCCGCAGACGGGGGTTCAAAATTCTTTGAATTTGGTGATTTATCCCAGGCCCAGAAATTCTTAGGTGAACTTGAAGATAAATCCCCACAGTAGGTACAATCCTTGCATTGGAGTAAACTTACTAAGCGCCTTCCTAACTTAAATGGCAGGTTTTACGTTTGGATAGAACAAGAGAAAACTATGAAGCGAATAATATTTTTAATGTTGACAGGTTCTATTGCATTCAATGCCCTGGCGACAGTTCCTGGTGATACCACCCAGCTTAAGGCCAAACCGGTTTTTGGAAAAGAGGCAAAAGTTATTTCCTATATATTGGATAATAACCATTACCGCAAGATCAGTCTCAATGATTCCCTTTCTTCCGTAATTCTGGATCAGTATCTCGAGGCATTGGACAATAATAAAACATACTTTACCCAAAAAGATGTTGCAGGTTTTGAAAAGTTCAGGACCCAGATTGATGATCTTACGAAATCAGAAAACATTGATCCGGCATTTGAAATCTATAATGTTTTTAAAGCACGGTTCGATGAACGAATGGCCTATGTGCTAACTAAGCTGATTCATGAAACTTTTGACTACACGAAGGACGAGTATTATGAAACGGATCGTGATAAAGGGCCGTGGCCGAAAAATGAAGATGAAGTAAATGACATTTGGCGCAAAGTGATCAAAAATCAGGCGTTAAGTCTGCGGCTAGCGGGAAAAACCCAGGAGGAAATTATCAAAACTTTAAAAGAAAGATACGAGCGCCTCGTGAAAACTTACACCCGCGACGTGAACGCAGAAGACATCTTCAGTATGTACATGAATTCAATTACCGAGTCGTATGACCCTCATACCAATTATTTTTCTCCTGATGATGCCGACCGTTTTAAACAAAGTATCAGCCTTTCTCTGGAAGGCATCGGAGCCCGTTTGCAGACCGAAAATGATTATACTAAAGTCGTTGAAGTACTGCCCGGAGGGCCTGCAGAAAAAAGTGGACTTATTCACATAAATGACAGGATAATTTCCGTCGGACAAGGGAGTGATGGGGAAATGGTGGATGTAGTGGGCTGGCGGATCGATGATGTCGTTAAATTGATTAAAGGCCCTAAAGGTACTAAGGTAAAAATAGGGATTCTTCCAGCAGAAACCGGTGTAGCAGGTGCTCAAAAACAATTTGTGCTGGTAAGGGATAAAATTAAACTTGAAGACCAGCAAGCCAAAAAGCAACTGATCAATTATAAAAAAGAAGGAAAGGATCTGAAACTCGGTATCATAACCCTGCCTAGTTTTTATATGGATTTTGAAGCCTATCAAAAAGGTGATCCTGACTACAACAGCACTACCCGGGATGTGCAGAGATTAATCAAAGAATTGCAAAGCGATGGAGTGGATGGCCTCGTACTCGATTTGCGCAACAATGGCGGCGGCTCACTTTCGGAGGCCATTGACCTGACAGGCATTTTTATAAAAAACGGACCTGTGGTTCAGGTTAAAAATTCGTCAAATAAAATTGAGGTGGGTACTGACGATGACCCTACGATTGTGTACAACGGACCGTTGGTTGTCCTTACTAATCGTTTTAGTGCTTCGGCCTCTGAAATTTTTGCCGGCGCGATTCAGGACTACAACCGCGGGGTTGTAGTGGGGGAATCTACCTATGGCAAGGGAACGGTTCAAACAGTAATTGATCTGGCAAAATTCATTAATGATCCGAAGAATGAGGTAGGGCAGCTAAAACTTACTTTTCAGAAATTCTATCGTGTTACCGGAAGCAGTACGCAACATAGGGGCGTGATGCCAGATGTTAAGTTGCCAACGGCACTCGACCCCGAAGAATTTGGCGAAAGTTCCAGCTTAAGCGCCCTTCCCTGGGATGAGATCAGGAGTACGCCATACCAAAAGACGCCTGTCATTAATTCCCGCGTGCTTGCCGGGCTAAACAAATCTTATAACAACAGGCTCAAGACAGATCCGGATCTAACGCGTTTTGCAGATGAAACAGCGAAAACGAAAAAAGGTCTGAAGGATACAAGAATTTCACTGAACGAAACCGTTCGCAAAAAAGAATTGGAAGTGGCAGAAAAGAAAGCCGCCAGCAGTAAACTCAATACCAAAATTGCTGGAAAAGAAAAACCGGTTACCAGTAATCTGAAAGAACTCGAAGATGAATACCTGAGGGAAGGTTTGTTCATATTAGGTGATTTGATTACGACCAAAATCGGGTGATCTGGTGCTTCTCAGAGACCAGTAAATCAGTTTTAGAAATTAATGAAACAGGAGGACAATGTCTTCCTGTTTTTTATTATTAATATGCCGTCCGCTAACTTTGCGATTATAAAGGTTTAGGACGGTATTGAAGATCTTATACCTGTTCTTAGATCGCATACCTAATAAAGCATGAGTGAAGAACTTCTAAAGGCGATCATTCAACTCTTTGCTATCGTGGCCCGTGAGCGCATTACGGATGCTGAAAGGTCGAACGTTAAGGAGTTTTTAAGCCTGCATCTCAACCGGGATGCCACTTCTTACTACCTTAAACTTTTCGATGAATTTATTCAAAGCCAGAAAAGTGAAGCGCCTAAGGATGTAACTACGCTGGATGCGGATACGCAGCAATTTGTTGATGACTGGGCGAAGATCATGCAAATTGTGAAGCAGGTGAACCAGGCACTTACCATGCAGCAAAAAATGGTGATGGTAGTGAAGATCATTGAGCTGGTTCATTCAGAAACGGATATTTCCGATCGGCAGGGAAATCTGATTTTTTACATTGGCCAGGCCTTGAAAATTCCGAAGGCAGACATGCAGGCTTTAAAAAGCTTTGTAACAGGTCAGGATATTGATGAGCTCTCGTCCAAAAATGTGCTTATTGTTGATGAAGGTTCCGATGAAAAACCTTATCCGGGTCCCCGTATTGTTGAAAAAAATCTGACCGGCCTGATTGCCATCCTACGATTGCCTGATGCGGAAACGTATTTTATCAAATACCTCGGCATCACAACACTTTATCTCAACAGCATCTTGCTAAAAAGCCGGAAGGTGGATATTTTCCCTACGGGTAGTACCATACGGGGAGATAAAATAGAAACCGTTTATTACAGCGATATTGTTGGCAAATTTCTTATTGATGAAAGCCGTGCCCATATTACTTTTTCCGCGGATCATCTTTTTTATCATTTTAAAAGCGGCAGGGCCGGGCTTCAAAATGTTAACATTGCAGAGCATGGAGGAAAATTGATCGGGCTAATGGGTGCCAGCGGCTCTGGAAAATCGACTTTATTAAATGTCTTAAATGGTAGTGAAAAACCCTCCAGCGGTCGGGTGCTGATCAATGGAATTGATATCCATATAGAGTCAGGGAAAGTGCGTGGCATTATTGGTTACATCCCGCAGGATGATCTATTGATCGAAGATCTGACAGTATTTGAGAATCTCTACTACGCTGCCCGCCTTTGCTTTGGTCATTACACAAAGGCAGAGACCATTCGTCTGGCAGAACAAACTTTACTAAGCCTTGGATTAACCGAAATCCGGAATCTTAAAGTGGGTACTCCTTTACAAAAAACGATCAGCGGTGGTCAGCGGAAACGTTTAAATATCGGACTGGAGTTATTGCGAGAGCCAGCCATCTTATTTGTGGATGAACCCACTTCAGGCCTTTCCTCTCGGGATTCTGAAAACATTATGGACTTGCTCAAAGAACTCTCCCTACGGGGGAAAATGGTTTTTGTGGTGATCCATCAACCTTCGTCTGACATTTTTAAAATGTTTGATACCCTTATCATAATGGATTCCGGAGGCTTCCAGATTTATTATGGCAACCCTGTCGAAGCCGTAATTTATTTTCGGGATGTAATTAATGCAGCAAACAAAAGCCAGGGTGCGTGTCCTGAATGCGGCAACATAAATCCGGAGCAGATATTCAGCATCATTGAGACGAAGATCGTCAATGAATATGGCAGGCATACGAACACAAGAAAAATTTCTCCCGGGCAATGGTACCAGTACTTTAAACAGCGTATTAAGTTACCGCGTATCGAACACGTTCAGGAGGCTCTCCCAGTAACACAGGAAATACCGAACTGGATTAAACAGCTTCGTGTTTTTATAACCCGTGATGTTCTGGCGAAGGCTTCCAACAAGCAATACCTCTACGTCAATGTTTTAGAGGCCCCTGTGCTTGCGTTCTTCATTGCCTTTATGGTGAAATATTACAACATCCTGGCAGGCGATCATCAATATAGTTTTTACAATAACCACAACATACCCGTTTATTTTTTCATGAGCGTGGTCGTCGCGTTGTTTTTCGGACTGACCATGAGCGCTGAGGAAATTTTTCGTGATCGCAAGATCCTGAAGCGAGAACAGTTTTTGCATTTAAGCCGAAGCAGTTACCTCACGTCAAAGGTGTTGGTTTTGTTTCTCATCTCGGCAATGCAAACGATCCTGTTTCTTTTAGTGGGAAATTACATTTTGGAGATTCCCTATTCGGAAGTTCGTTACTGGCTGATTTTATTCAGCTGCACTTGCTTTGCGAACATGCTCGGCTTGAATATTTCCGCCTCGTTTAATTCGGCAGTTACCATTTATATATTAATCCCTGTTTTAATCATTCCGCAATTATTGCTAAGTGGCGTGGTGATCAGTTTCGATAAATTTAATCCAAGTGTAGGGAAGCCTGTGGGTATTCCGGTCATAGGGGAGATGATGTCATCGAGGTGGGCATTTGAAGCCTTTATGGTAACCCAATTTAAAGACAATCCTTTTGAAAGGCAGTTTTACGACCTCGATAAAACCATGGCGCACGCGGAATATATGCGGGTGTATTATATCCCTACACTGGAATCACGTCTTGCGTATTGTTTAAATCACCGCCTCTCATGGCGAAATGCCAATGATTCGAAAATGGTGGAAGCGTTTGATCTGTTGAGAAATGAGATAAAATATGAGCTCAGCAGAGTGGGAGAGAGCAGATTGCCTGAAGTTGACAAATTAGCCATCGGTAAATTTGATTCCAGCGTTTATATCAGCACGGCGTCTTTTTTAAAAACGCTGAAACAATTCTATACCAACAGGATGGCCCGGGCTGCCGCTGAAAAAGAGAATAAAGTAAATGCACTGACCGCTACCGTTGAGAGCACAGCCGTATTTAACAAACAAAGAAACGGATATGTGAATGAGGCAGTATCCAATGCGGTTAAAAATGTCACTGCTTCCGACCGTATTGTTGAGTATCAGGGCAGGCTGATACAGAAAATCTTCCCGATATACATGGATGAGCACAGGCCGTTGCATTATTTTGATTTCTCTGCAAATCTTTTTCAACCCACGAAGTATTTTGCGGGAAATTCTTTTGATACCTTGTATTTCAACATTGGTGTTATATGGTCAATGACGCTATTTCTGTTCATGACATTATATTTTGATGTGTTAAAAAAATTCATTCAGATATTGGAGGGTAACCGCAAGTATCGCAGGAAAGAACGCCTGTAGATTGGGCATACTTTTCATTTACTTATCCTGATTTATTATGAAACAGATACCCTTATCCGCAATGTTTTACGCCATGATTATCTTCCTGGTGATAGGCTGTGTCAGTAGAAAAGAGAAAGATCCTGAACTAGATTCACCTGTCGTGAAGGATCAGTCTGTTTGGGAGGAAATGGATGATTTTCATCTGGTGATGGCTGAAACGTTTCATCCCTTTAAAGATTCCGCCAATCTGGAGCCTGTTAAAATGCGCGCCGAGGAACTTGCCGTGGCGGCCAACAAATGGGTTGACGCGCCACTTCCGGAAAAAGTGGATAATGATCAGGTGAAATCCAGTCTTGAAAAGTTGAAAGCGCAAGCCGCGAACCTGGCTGAATCAGTAAAAACGGCTGACGATAATGTTATTTCAGATCAGCTCACGGAACTTCATGATACTTTTCATGAGTTGCAGGAGATGTGGTACCACTGACCCATCGTCGTTGGCCATTACAATTTTAGCGCTTTGCGTGTGTGCAATTTCTACTTATCTTTCTTCGAAGTAGACTAAACTTCATGGAAGATACCAGCGCCGTCACGCCTCATGACACTCGAAAATTATGGAGCGTTATCACTGCATCCTCTGTCGGAACCCTGATTGAATGGTATGACTTTTATATTTTTGGAAGTCTGGCCGTCATATTATCGGAACAGTTTTTTCCACAGGGAAATCCTACCGCAGCTTTCCTTTCTACGCTCGCGACGTTCGCCGCGGGCTTCATCGTGCGACCTTTCGGTGCTATTGTGTTTGGCCGTTTGGGTGACCTTATTGGAAGAAAATATACATTTTTGGTAACCTTGGTCCTCATGGGCGGATCAACTTTCGCTATTGGGCTCATACCTGGATACGCAACCATTGGCCTGCTGGCTCCGATACTTGTGTTGATTTTGCGGTTGTTGCAAGGCCTGGCTCTGGGAGGAGAATATGGTGGTGCAGCTACCTATGTCGCCGAACATGCTCCCGCAGCCAAAAGAGGTTTTTATACCAGCTTTATTCAAACGACCGCCACATTGGGCCTCTTTGTTTCGATCGGCGTAATACTTGCAGTAAGGTATTGGGTTGGCGTGGAAGCCTTTGGCGAATGGGGCTGGAGAATTCCCTTTATCCTTTCGGCATTTCTGGTGGCAGTATCGATTTATATCCGGTTAAGAATGGCTGAATCTCCGCTGTTCACGAAAATAAAGGCTGAAGGAAAGTTGTCGAAAAATCCTTTAAAAGAAAGTTTTGGCAACAAAGCAAATCTCAAACTCGTATTGCTGGCTTTGTTTGGCGCCACAGCGGGCCAGGGTGTTGTATGGTATACGGGTCAGTTTTATGCCATGACCTTCATTGAAAGAACCTGTCATGTGAATTCAATTCAAACATGGAACATTATCGCGATTGCGCTGGTGATCGGTACACCGCTATTCATTTACTTTGGATGGCTTTCTGATAAGATCGGTCGCAAAATGATTATGATGACCGGCATGTTGCTGGCCGTTTTGTTATACCGGCCTATTTATCAGCAGATGTACGCGCTTGCCGATGTGAAGCAAACCAATATAATTGATAAACCCAGGTTAATAGATTCTCACTTATCGGTCAGCGATTCAGGTGATTCCGTCACCACCAAACAAACTGAAAGAACTTTTGCTAATGGCAACACGCAGGTTGAGAGCCATACTACCAGACAATCACGAGAGTCGGATACACCTGTCATGACATCCAAAACTGAAATTCATCTGAGCACAACAAACTTCTGGCTGATGATTTTATTTGTATTTATTCAGGTGGTGTTTGTTGCCATGGTTTACGGGCCCATCGCAGCGTTTCTCGTTGAATTATTTCCTACCAGGATCCGGTACACGTCAATGTCACTACCTTACCACATCGGCAACGGCATATTTGGCGGATTGACACCTTTTATTGCGACGAGCTTGTATGTGGCCAGCCGGACGGAAGCGAATCCGGAGGGTGATCCGTTTGCAGGCCTCCATTATCCGATCATTGTTGCCGGCATATGCTTTATCATTGGAATGATTTTTCTGAGTAATAAGAAAAAAGGTGAAGTGATGAATGAATTGTGATCGTTGAGGGATCATTTTATCCCAGCGCATAGCGGAATTTTCAAATCAAGGCATTGGCAAAAAAAAATTCACAATGGACGTTGGTTGGCAAGCGGAAACTGGAAATATCCAATCTGGATAAAATTCTTTTTCCTGAGGATGGCATTGTAAAAGCGGAGGTTATCGCGTACTATCTGAAAATTGCGCCGACCATTCTCAACCACATTAAAGGACGGGCATTGACCATGATCCGTTTTCCGGACGGCATTCATGGCGAAAGTTTTTATCAAAAAAAC
>JBDSIM010000065.1:0-50654 GCA_039917935.1 Cyclobacteriaceae bacterium
AGGCCCTGGCCAGTATTACGGGAATGACACGCGAGAAACTTACCGGTACTGACTTCTTCGATTATTTTACAGAACCACAAAAGGCTCGCGAAGTATATCAGGAAGTGTTCGCAAAAGGTTCCGTTGCTGATTCTCCGCTTACCCTGCGCCACAAAAATGGAAAGCTGACCGATGTGTTGTTCAATGGATCAGTTTATAAAGACGACCGGGGAAATGTTCTCGGCGTTGTGATTGTTGCCAGAGATGTTACCGATCAGAAAATAATCGCAACAGAGTTGACAGAGGCAAAGGTCTTTGCAGAGTTGGCCACAGCCATTGCCGAGGAAGCAAAAATTAAAGCAGAAAGCGCCACCAGAATAGCAGAAGACGCCGTAAAAGCCAAGCAGCAATTTTTGTCAAACATGAGTCATGAAATTCGCACACCAATGAATGCGATTATCGGATTTACAAAAGTTGTGTTAAAAACAAGTTTATCCGACAAGCAAAAAGAATATTTAACAGCTATTAAAGTGAGCGGAGATGCCTTGATCGTACTGATTAACGACATCCTTGATCTGGCAAAAGTAGATGCGGGTAAAATGACATTTGAAAAAACCCCATTCAAAATGTCGCTATCCATATCTACGATGCTTCATTTATTTGAGACAAAGATTCAGGAAAAAAATCTGTTGTTGACTAAAACTTACGACCCAAACATTCCTGAGGTATTGGTGGGAGACCCCGTGCGGTTGCACCAAATTATTCTGAATCTGGTGAGTAACGCCGTAAAGTTTACAACAAAAGGAAAAATTACATTGGCTGTTCATTTAATGGAGGAAGACGAAGAGAAAGCAACCATTGAATTTGCCGTCATAGATACGGGAATTGGCATAGCAAAAAATAAAATAGAAAGTATTTTCGAAAATTTTCAACAAGCCTCCACGGGCACCACCAGACTATATGGAGGTACCGGCTTAGGGCTGGCGATCGTTAAGCAATTAGTAGAAGGACAAGGTGGCACCATTAGTGTACAGAGTACGATTGATCAGGGGTCCACTTTCAGTTTTACGATTACTTTTTACAAAACAAAAGCAGAAGCTGAATTAGAAACAGGACTAATGGAGTTGGATAGAGAAATTAAAAACATAAAAGTACTGGTGGTTGAAGACATTGCCCTCAATCAACTACTGATGAAAACATTGTTGGATGATTTTGGGTTTGAACGTGATATTGCTGCAAACGGAAAAATTGCCATCGAAAAACTGCAAGCCAAATCCTACGATATTATTTTAATGGACTTACAAATGCCCGAAATGAACGGCTTTGAAGCCACAGAATACATTCGAAAAAAAATGAATTCCAAAATACCCATCATAGCCTTAACTGCGGATGTAACCACTGTAGATCTGGCAAAATGCAAAGCTGCTGGTATGAATGATTACATTGCAAAGCCCGTTGACGAAAAATTACTGTACAGCAAAATAGTGGGGTTAGTAAAGAAACCCCTGCACATTAAACATAATGTTCAAAAAGGAAATGGAAATATTCCAGGTCATAAACCGAAATGTATTGACCTGGCATATGCACTTCGCATTACAAAATCGGATTCAACTTTAATGATGGAGTTGATTTCAACCTATTTAAAACAAACTCCCCCTTTAGTTGTGACTATGAAACAAAGTTTGCTTGATAAAGACTGGCGTTCATTGTACTCGGCAGTACACAAGATGATTCCTTCTTTCTCTGTAATGGGTATCAGCAGGGATTTTGAAAACATGGCCAAAAAAATCCAGGAATATGCCAACACACAAGAGGAAGCAGATGGAATACCTAACCTGGTTTTAGAAATTGCAAAAGTCTGCGGGCAAGCGTGTAAAGAATTAGAACAAGAATATAATGAAATCAAGGAACTAGCTCATGAAAAATGATAAGATACTACTTTTCCTGGTAGATGACGACGCCGTGTTTTTAAAATCCCTGGAAATTGAATTCCTTCAGCATGCTGACTTTGACATTAAAACATTTTCAAACGGTGAGCTTTGTTTGGAGGAAATATCACAGAACCCTGACGTAATAATTTTAGATTATCACCTTGATGGTATTAATAAAAATGCGATAAATGGCATGGAAACATTGGATAAAATAAAAGTTATTAATCCGGATATTCCCGTTGTCATGCTCTCCTCCCAGGATAGAATTGAAGTGGCCATAAGTTGCATGCATCACAGGGCTTTTGACTATGTTGTGAAAAGCGAAACCGCCTTCATGAGGCTGCAAAAAATTATCACCACCATTTTCAGTTATAGAAAAATGGAGAAGGAATTAAGCTGGTACATGGAGAGGATGTAAATTAAGGAACTTCATACCAGGTTCGCTATTGCATTCTTTAGTAAGTAACCAATGGTGATAGTAAAGAATATTGACAATGCTTTCCGTGATCCGTCATGGAACATCAAAAAAATCAGGCCCTACCAGCTTAATTCAGTGGCCAGTGTGTAATAAACAAATGGCCTGCCTGATCGAGGATGCAGACTTACCGGCCGTATCTTTTTATATTCGCTAAAGTTAAAAGTCTGAAGCCAATAGATAACAAGTAATATATGTAAGAGTCTTGTGTTAAGGTGTAACTCTTTCCTGAGCAAATGTGCCACTTTTGTGTATCGATGTATATCGGTTAAAGTTGCGCAACGTTGCGGTTTTTAAAAATTACACTTCCTTTTCCGAGGCTAAAATAAAATGAAAAACGAAGATAGAATAAACCTTTTCCTGGTCGATGACGATGAGTTGTACTCAAAAACATTAGAAATTAATTTCCTTCAACATGCTGATTTTATCATTGAAACCTTTACTACAGGCGAACTTTGCATGGAAAAGTTATCACATAGCCCTGATGTGATCCTATTAGATTATCACCTTGACGGCCTGGATAAAAATGCCATGAACGGAATAGAAACACTGGATAAAATAAAGGTTTTCAATCCTGACATTCCCGTTGTGATGTTGTCCTGTCAAAACAAAATTGAAGTGGCAATAAACTGTATGCACCACAGGGCTTTTGACTATGTCGTGAAGGGCGAAACCGCCTTCGGGCGTTTAAGAAAGATCATGACTACCATTTTCCGAAACAAAATAATGGAAAAAGAATTGCATTGGTATATTACTACCAGGAACGAAATTCAGACAAATATAGCATTGCCCTCCATACCCTGAGAAAAACTCAAACATTGAATGAGCGCGTTGTTCCCTGACTTTCGTGGGCAACGCTTTTTTTCTTCATAACCTATCTTAAAATTAAGATCCCGGAAATCACGCAACAATTCAAATGCTATAAACCATTGGGATATTAGCAGAATCAAGACAGAGCAAAGACCGGCAATCCCTGATAAATAAATAAGGAGCTCTAACATTAAACGTTAGGCTTGACTTCCTATAAATTGCGGTTAAGTAATTTGTAAGAAGGCCCAGGTCTTCTGTTTTTTTCTCCCAATGGATAAATAATGCAACATGTAATATATGTAAGAGACTTTTTTTAGTGTGTAACAAATTCGTAGGCGAACGCTCTATTATTGTGTATCAAAGTTTATGTTTTTTAGAGGCGCGCAACGTTGCAGCTTGAAAAATAAAATTACACCGGCTTATGATTAAAATAAAATAATGAAAAAAAATTTAGTAACAACGTTTGCCATTCTCTCCGCCATTTTTATGGGCGGGTGTGATAATTTAAATACTGACCCACAGCCTTCAGGCCCTTCTCAAGCTGCAATGCCAGGAACCACCTCACTTTTAACGATTGATGAACCCGCGTTGGCCAGTGGTCGTGAACCAGTGCTACTGGCGAGTGCCGGTAATTTTGCGATCCTGTCAAAATCAGGAATTACCGATGTCTATAAATCTACCATTACCGGAGACGTTGGCACAAGTCCAATAACCGGTGCAGCGCTTCTATTAAAATGCTCAGAAGTGGCAGGAACAATATACACAGTCGATGCTGCAGGCCCTCTTGAATGCAGGGTCACGAGTCCCAGCATGTTAACCACAGCAGTAGGTGATATGCAAGCTGCGTACACTGACGCGGCAGGGCGTACTGACCCGGATTTCTTAAATTTGGGTGCTGGAGATATTGGAGGACAAACCCTTACACCCGGCCTATACAAATGGACCAGTGCGGTTGTCATCCCAACGGATGTTACCATCGCCGGCGGTCCGGATGATGTCTTTATATTCCAGGTTGCAGGTACCCTTATTATGAGCTCTGCAGTCAGAATTACTTTGAGCGGAGGAGCGCAAGCCAAAAACATTTTCTGGCAGGCAGCTGGCGCCGTAACATTCGGAACGACCAGTCACTTTGAAGGGAACGTTTTGGGCCAGACAGGTATTAATTTAAAAACAGGCGCAACCATAAACGGAAGGATGTTGGCACAAACTGCGGTAACCCTTCAAATGAATACGGTGACAGTAGCACAATAAACTAAAGTTTAAAAATGTCATAGAGGCTGCCGCAAGGCGAGCCTCTTTTTTTTTGCCTGGGTCAATCAAAAGTTTTCATGAGGAGACAAGATGAAACACGATAAAAATCTGATACACGAAAAAGGAAAATCAAACGATTAATTTTGAAATCTTCGTTGTAAATGCTCTCTCGTTAGGATAAAATTTGATTGAGAATAATGATTTCCATCAACAAAGCTTTTGAACTATTTAGTAATGGCGGCAGGCCTCCTTCTTTCAGCTACAGAAAGGATCACTTCATGTTGCTGTCACAGATGGTGAAAATATTTGGCTGGTATTCTATACTATGCAGCATGATGTCAAAGTCAACGGAAATCAAACTGTAGTATATGTAAGAGTCTTTCATTATTGTGTAACACATGGCAACGCGAACGAGTACACATTGACGCCTCTGTGAATTGCTGTTTAAGATGTCCAACAATGCCCGCTGAGAATAAACCTGACCACCAAAACAATCTAAAAATGAAAGAAATGAAAATAAAAAATCTTTTTACGTCCCTGGCAATACTATCGGGTTTCTTAATTTCCGGTTGTTATCATACCGACCCTGAACCATATGTCCAGGCTCCCATCGTAACACCCTCGCAAAGTGAAGAAGGAAGGGAGGCTTCCAATGGCCGTAGGTCAACGGTAGGCCTGGGGAGCGCAGGAAATTTTGTAATTCTTTCAAAATCGGGAATTACAAATGTTTTCAAGTCTATTATTACTGGTAATGTGGGAACTAGTCCCATCACAGGGGCAGCAATTCATTTAACGTGTGCTGAAGTGAGAGGGACTATATATTCTGTTAATGCTGCCGGTCCGCTTCCATGCCGGGTAACTAATCCCAGCATGTTAACTACTGCTGTCAGTGATATGCAAACCGCGTACACTAACGCTGCGGGTCGTACTAACCCAAATTTCCTGAATCTTGGCGCCGGAAATATTGGAGGCAAAACCCTTAAACCAGGCCTTTATAAATGGACTAGTGCCGTTAAAATTCCAACCAATATTACACTTTCCGGAGGCCCGTATGATGTCTGGATCTTCCAGGTTTCAGGAACCCTCTCCATGAGTTCCGGGGTGAAAATTATTCTGAGCGGTGGTGCTCAGGCAAAGAACGTTTTCTGGCAGACAGCGGGTGCCGTTACCCTTGGGACAACCAGTCATTTTGAGGGGAACATATTGGGAAAGAAAGGTATTAATTTGCAGACAGGCGCATCGATCAATGGAAGAATGTTGGCACAAACTGCTGTAACGCTTCAAAAAAATACGGTTACTATTCGCAGGTAATTATTTAAGAATTAATACTGATCTTATGACTGACTCGTTTGTGTATGTACACAACGGGGCAGTCATTGTTCAGCAAAAAAAATAGGTGAACTAGAATTCCTGAAATTGTCCTGCTTGCAGGATGATAAATTCATGCGGGTTTAAATTGTATTTGCGCATGGCTGATTGAAGATCCTCTACCGGCTCATCATACCCATCATCAGCTAAAGCAAAAGTTCCGAAATGCATGCCGATGCTGGTTTGTGACATCACGTCAAGGTGAATTTTTATGGATTCCTCGGGTGACGTGTGAATCGGTGACATGAACCATTCAGGCTTATAAGCGCCAATAGGTAGCAGGGATACTCTGAAGGGTCCACATCGCTTTCCAATTTCTTTAAAGGTTTGATCATTATATCCAGTATCACCAGCGAAATAAATATTACCGATACTGGTTTTAATGATAAATCCACACCATAAAGTGACATCGCGATCCAAAAGTCCCCGGCCCGAAAAATGCTGTGCTGGTACCGATTGAATTTCAAGCGTATCCCTGAAAATAAATTTTTGCCACCAGTCTAACTCTGTGGATCCTGTGATAAACTGTTGGTCGAGGAAAGCTTTTATACCTAGCGGTGAAATAATTTTCGGATGGTGAGCACCAAATACCATCCGCATAGTTTGTAAGTCGAGATGGTCGTAATGATTGTGTGTGAGCAATACCAGATGTATGCGTGGAAGGTCGCCGAATTTTATTCCAGGTGCGTACTTTCTTTTCGGCCCTATTGAACGGAAAGGGCTTGTACGATTACTCCAAATGGGATCCGTTAGTATATTAATTCCATCCATCTGGATTAAAAAGGTAGAATGATTGACAAAGGTTATTCTGATTCCACCTTTAACATGATCAAGCGGACGTTTACCAGTACTCTGGTCAATTTTTTCTTGCCAGGGCTTTCGATTGCGATTGATCAACCATTTGAAAAGATCCCCTCCACCTTTGGCCTTGACGCCACCTGAATTGATAAATCTCGAACCGTCAAAATGATCGGATACCGGACCTTCATATTTGGGAGCCGAAATCGAAATTCCTATGATCAGAGAAATCGTTGGAATAGCAAGGATTAAAATTAGCGTAAGAAAAATCATAGTGATCAGGCGAATAATAAAAAAGGAGTCCCGGTGACTCCTTTTTTTGCGGATTTTATGATTGACTTTATTCCACCAGTTTAGTTATCTGGGATATGGGGATCAAGTTTGCCATCCGTATAACATCTTCTTCATTGGTATCGGGGGCCGTGAATGTCAGCAGGGTTGCGCCTATTGGTATTTGCAGCGTATAATTGGTTTTGCTTGATTCCGCGTCAACCGATTTTTGTAAAATCGCTTTATAGCCTTCCACTTTTATTATTTTTTGGGTGCCATCACCGGAATTACCCATAAAAGGAATGGAGAGGATGGCATTAATGGAGGCAACAATAGGTGAATTGCTCATCAGGTCAAGATTCAGAATTTTCTCGCCTGTTCCGTAATCGCGGTGGATAGCCACGCCAGCAAGTCCGGTGTTGGCTGCGACATTATCATTTTTTGGATTGGAAGTGAAAGTCTCCATTTTGGCAGGTAACATTTTCAAAACCTCCCTGCCTATAACCATATCAATATCGTTCAGCATTTGTTCCATGGCGAAACGGGCATCTTCCAGATTTCCCCCTGCGTACGAATTTTTGGCAGTGGTTATATTTTTACTAAAATCCTGTGACCAGCCAGTAGCGGTCAGTGAAAGGATGAAGGATAGTGTCAATAATATTTTCATTTTTTCCATTTGAATTACTTTTCCCCTAACATGTTTTTGATGCCATCGATATCAAAGGAATTGGCTGCGCTCATCATTTCCTGTTCACTCTCAAAATTTACACCTTCCCATACAATAAGGGAAGTCTGCCCAAGGGGCACACTCAATTTGTATCCCGAATTATCATCATATTCAATAATAGCCTTATGACCTTTAACTTTAACCTGTTTCCAGTTTTGTTCACCGTTAGTGGTTTGCGCATAGCCTCCGTTAGCCATATACATATTCACCGCCGACATCCAGGCCGAATTGTTGGCTATTGTTGCCCTCAGTTCTTTATCATCCTTGAGATACTCGCGATGAATGGTCAATCCTGACCAACCATAACCTGCGCTTGTTACCTGATCCGCTTCCTCCAGTTTGTCAAGCCCGCTGACTGATGCCGGCAAAGCCTCCAAAACTTTTTTACCGATTTCCATTTCTACTCCCAGCATTGCTTGCTGAACCGCGTATCGAGCCTCCCCATAACTACCAGACTTATACGATGTTTCTGCATCTGCCAAATGTTGCTTTACATCAGGTGGGGTTGAAATTAAACCCCCACCGCCTTTATTAGAAGGACGATTGGCATTTTTTGAACTACTCCCGGATGGCCTATTTGAATTGGTGTCGTCGGTCTGTGCGTCATCAATACCAGCTTTCTCTTTTGCCTTTTTTTCCAAAGCCTTTGCCGCTGCCTCGTCAGCCTTTTGTCTTAATTTGTTCACAAAGCCCTGCCCACTGGAGGAAAAAGTGAAAAGCACGGCGACCAGGCATGCAGATAAGAATTTAATGTTCATAATTCGTTGGATGATTGGTAAGCCAAATTACACATTAAACCTCTCTGTATTTAAATGAAGGACAAAACTTTTTTTATTAATTTGGCGCGATTTGCCGATTATAAATTTAAGTCATGAAGATGCATTTTGTAGAGCTCCCCTTTTTATGAGCGTGAATGATTTCGGGGGAATTTAATTATGAACGACAAGGCAATCCCGTTTGGATTTGTGCTAGAACGCCTGGAGAATAAATCGCCCGTCACCCGCCCTATGTTTGGATGTCACGCCATTTACATCGGCGAGAAAATAGTTCTAATTTTGAGAAATAAGGGTAGTCAGAAACGGGATAATGGCGTTTGGTTGGCAACAACCCCGGAACACCACACGAGTCTAAAACTTCTTTTCCCTTCGATGCGCTCGATTCAATTATTTGGCGGGAAGATTTCATCGTGGCAAAATATCCCCGACGGGGCGATTGATTTTGAAGAAAGCGTTATGGCGCTTTGCGACCTAATTATTAAAAATGATTCCCGCATAGGCAAGATCCCTAACCGAAAAAATCCTAAGCGCCGCTAAAATAAACATTAACCTTAGTATAGTAAAGCCTGGTCGTTCCCGGAAAACCTGAATCGGTTCCCATAATGAGCCATAATTCACCATCCGCATCGCTTTGAGCTTTATACCGTGAGTTTGCCATGGTATTGGATCTGTTAATAATAGCATAGCCCGTGGAGTTTAGGGGTATGATGACTTCGCCCAGGGTTGTCATGTCCGCACCAGCGGTGGATTGGTTTCCTTTGTCTATGTTCATAATATAGTATCCGGAGGCAACTACTGTTTTTGGCTCTAGATGGGAAGCTCCCGCTTTTAGGTACACGCTTTCTGACGAACCACTTTCTGCGATTACCTCTGAATTCAGGTCTGATGCTACTTCAATGTTAAAGGTTATCGTATACTCCGTATTGGGCTTCAACCCCGTGATTTGCTTTTTCAGATACATAAAAAGATCCCCATTAAGGTTCTTTCCGGAAAGCATCAAAGATTTTTTCTCTTCATCTGGTTGTTCCGTATAAGCGTATCTTAGGTCATATAAAATGGAGTCAGGTCCGACGGGATAATCTGCAAACCCGTGAATCCACCCCTGCTCACCTTCGCTGAAATCATAGATTATGGAAAAAACCAACAACGGTGCTTCATTTTCATCGATTCTACAACTGGAAAATAATGTTAAAATGATGGCCAGCCACCCTCTGCTTCGCAGCCCCATAAATTATTTATTATGTACTTATAGACACCTCAGTTAGCTTAAAAGTTGGAATTCCGTTGTGTCCGGCGGGCCGCCGTTTGGAAAAAACAATCCCGTGGTAGGCTAATTATTCTGAAATTTCGTCAATAAGTTAAACCCTGTAATTTATTTCGTCGTTCTCTGCACATACCCACTATGAGCGATCCAAACCCCAACATGCGATTTCCATTCAATTCTGTGCTCAGCTTGAAATTGCTGGTGGAATACTGGGAAAAAGCCATCTAGGCCGGGACGGTTCCATTTGCCCAACCCCTATCGGACTATATTAAAGCTGCTCCGGAACTCAAACAACCGATACTGGATTATGCGATACTTAAAAAACATCAGGAATTAATTAACTTTTTAATGTCTGCAGTAATTGCGCCTGCGCAAACGGAACGCGAGTTAACGGCAACTACTGTACCCTTTAAATTTGATTCTTTTTATGCGACAAAGGAATTCCAACGGTCAATAGATTTAGATTAGCTGAGGGAACCAGATAATCTAAATATTCCTGGGCACGATATGGTTGTCGGAAAAACCATCCAAGCTTGTCTTTTGATCCTCCAGCAATATTATAATGTTAAGGTCAACTTTGATAAACCTCTGCTTTTCACTATCCGCAATTCCGTTACAGGGCTCGACAACGTTTACAAAGTAGAAATTGGCAGGCAGTTCTTGGAAATCGTTGCGCATCGGGAAGTCCGGCCCATTGACCCTCATATCATTAAGTTTCTGACAGAAAAAGTATATGATGTGGACCTATGGCTGCAATATATCCGGCCTGAAGATTTTGAATTTTGCGGATGGTTGATGTAACAGAGCAGGAAATGGTTTCGTCAATCAAATACGATTTGCTGGGAAAAAATGCTGTTTCCCGGAAAGAAAGCTTTATTTCCATCCAGCAAAAAATGCGCTCCATTTTTAATATGCCGGACATTAAGATGGGACTCCCCTATTGTGATTCTGATAATAATATCATACTCAATTCAGAGAAAGACACAGAGTGTTGGAAAAGTCTGTCTACCAATGAATTTTCCGATGAGGGCTGCAATAGTTTTACGGGATCGGTTTACGAAAGAAGCTGGATGGAGAAACGGTATATAACGGTTGAGAACCTGGAGACATATCCGTACAAAAGCATTGTTGAAGATGCCCTCTTAGCGAGCGGAATCAAAAATATCTTGCTGGCACCGCTTATTGATGATGGTGAAACCATCGGAATGCTTGAGGATGGCTGATATCCGGAAATCATCGCTGGAACGAACATCGGCCATTCAAAAAGACCTTCAGCAAAACTTAAAGATGGTCAAAGAGTTATTTCAAAAAATAAACGCCGAAAAAAAACCCCCTGCCCTTGAGGAAACTCTTTTTACCCTTGAAGCACAGCTTCAAAAAAGCAGTGAAGGTCTCGCGTCAGGAGACGAGAGTAGTGTGCTTGAATTCTTAAAGCAGGAAATCAATCCGCTGCTGGTGTATTTTGAAAAGGATATCAAGTTCGCCAAAAATATAGAAAAGTACAGAAATCACCTTGATCCGGTGTTTGGCGTCGTCTACAAAAAGCGGAAAAACTTTGAACAAAGTCTGGCAATGATCAATAAGATGATCAGCACAAATTTGAATGAAGCCCAGGTATCAGCACAGCAAATGTTTCCACATTATTTTGAAAAATATCAGACAGATGGGATCGAATACACACTCTACGTCGGCAATACACTCAGCAAAAAGAAAAATTTCGACACTTTCTATCTGCGAAATTTTCGTTTATGGCAACTGCTACTTATGTGTGAGATCGAAGTAAGGATGGTGGAATTGAAACCAAAATTGAAAGTAAAACTTGATCTTACCCAACTGATCCTTGTACATGACCAACCCTTGTCAATACGTTTCAGGCCTGATGAAAAACAATTTGATGTAGATGGGGCATACGATATCCGATATGAGATTATCAAGAAAAGGATTGATAAGGCGGTGGTCAAAAAAACCGGTGACAGATTAACGCAACCCGGAAAAATTGCCATCGTATACAACCAGCCTAAAGTTGAAGAGGAATATAAAAAGTACTTCCAATATCTGACATCAAAAAATTTAATCATCAACCATTTTGAAGTACTTGAACTCCGGCGCAACCGGATTGAAGGCCCTTCGGATCGAGGTAAAAAAAGCAGAAAGCCTTTCCAGCCTTAAATCTGAGGATTTGCTGAGAGATATCGAGGCGGCATTGCGGTTTCAATAAATTATAACTGTAAATTACTTCAGCAAACCCCGTTCGCTGATGAAAAAAGCGCTGGTTTTTTTTGTGGTATTAGCTTTTGGAGCCTGTAAAGAGATCTCTTTCCGGGAACCCCAGCCAATTGGTCGAAGGTCACTCCCCTCAATACCTAAAAAGCTTCATGGCCAATACCTGACTTTTATGGAGAACGGAGATTTGTCCAACGACACCATCATCATTTCTTCCCGCGGATATCGATTCGGATATTTTGATCAAGGTCCCCAATCTGATCATCGCGAAAATTACGAGATGGGTGTCCTAAGCGATTCTCTTGTTTTTAAATCGTACCATGGATATTATTTTCTGAATCTGTTCCAAAATCCTGAGTGGTTGCTCCGGGTTATCAAACAGGAAAAAAACGGAGACCTGATCTACATGGCCATGGAACAAGAGAATGTGGATTTTAATAATTATGTGAATAAGCTATCAAAGGAAATCCGTATTGACTCAATTAAAAACGAAAAAGAAACACTGTACCACATTCGTCCAGGTCCTAAGCAATTGATCGGCCTGATAGAAAAAGGATTCTTTTCTAAAACCGTGCTAAAGCGCATCGTAAAGAATGAGTAATTACCGGATAAATGGAGAAGCCTGCTGGTGGAGGCGTATGGCGTTGCGCGATAAAATTAGTCCAATCACAAGTGACAAAATTGCGCCCACCCAAATACCAGTCCAGATACCTTTGACATTGGCGATAAACCAAAAATAATCGTAGGATCCGTGGAAAAGAGTGGCCGCCAAAAGCGCCACAAAACTATACAGGATTTTTTTCTTGTGCGTGAACTTGGCCTTTCCTAAGAAATACCCCATTAAAACACCGAAGGTGGCATGGGCAGGCACCGCCGTGAACATCCTTAAAATAGCGGTCTCATAGCCAAATTCAAACACATATAAAACGTTTTCCAAAGTAGCAAAACCCATGCTTACCATTACCGCATAGACTATCCCATCAAAAGGTTCGTTGAAATGTTTGTTGCGGAACAAAATAAACCTGACGAAGAAGAATTTCGAGAATTCCTCAACAAGCGCTACTTTAAAAAATGCGGCGTAAAACTCATCCACTACATCATTTGCCCGCAAAATGATTAACATATTTACCGGTAGACTGATCCCCAAAGTAATGAGGGTGCTGAGAAGACCATAAAAGAAACTAATTACCAGAAGAGAAACCGGTTCGCGTTCGTGTTTGTCCTTCAGGTAAATGAATAGAATAATGGCAGCTGAGGGAGCGAGGGCAAGACCAAGAAGTTCAAGCGCATCCATTGATGAGGCCGGCGGATAATTTTATTATTCAATGTGTTCTTCGATGGCCTCCATTTTACCTTCAGTATACTTACCAGAGGTGGCGAAAACTATTTTGCCTTCAGGATCCAAAACGTAGAAATAAGGTATGTCTTTCTTTTCAAAATCAAGTACCTCTTTGTAATTTTTTAACTCACCCTTATAAAAAAGTACATAAGGCAGCAGTTGTGGATCGATGCTCTTTGCCGCCTTCCGTTTTGCCGTACCCGTTGCCGCAGCGTTTATTCCTGTAAACATGGGGACAAAATAAACATTGACATCATAAGTAAAGCCTGAAAACAAGCCTTTTGTTTTTTGAATGAATCTGCCAAAAACCGGTTGAAACCACGAGTTAAGTTCATCTTCAGACTTTTTGGAATATGCCATTCCAATCAATGTATATTTTCCTAGTGTGCTTTGGGGTAAGGTAACTTTGACATCCTCCACAGTTTCAGCTGTAATGGATGGAAACGGCTTACCGATAACCTGGCTAAACGTTTCAATCTGGGCAAACACTACAATTAATGCGATGAAGGAGAATTTCATTTTGTATAATTTTTATCAGATGAACTCGTTGGTGACCAGCAATCACGAAGCAATATGCGCTCCCAAAAGCAAATATGTAACCGATTTTCGATATGACGGCAAAAGAACACGATGATAACCATTTTGGAACTTTTATTCCTGAATGATTGATAATTGCCATTTGAAATGCGGATTTCAGGAAGGAGCGCCAAGGGCGTCGAAAGGTTTATGTTAGGGGGCCAGATCAAAATAGTTTCATTGGTTTCATTCTAAAATATCCGCGTGCATACAATGTTTAGTGTGATGGAGAAACCTTTGCTACAAATTTTTCGACCTGTTCATTCAAAGTAAGCCAGGTAATCAATGCGATGATCTGCAAGAGAAGTCAGCTTCCATAAGCTGATCGGACCCAACGTGAAATGTCGGATAGTGGCTTGCGGATGCCCAGTGGATATATGCGTGTTGGAATACCCAAATGGAAAAATCCTACAATTCTGTCATCTTTTTCCAGGCCAAACATTTTTTTTGCTTCCTCAAAATAAGTAATCCCACCAGTGCTCAGGTAGCTGCCAATGCCATATGCAGTGGCCGTGAGATACATATTCTGGACTGCACAAAAAACCGCCCCCACCTCTTCTATTTCGGGAACAGATTTTTTCTCATCCCGTTTCATTATCACCACGATGATATGCGATGAGCGCAAAGGTTTTGACAAGAGTTTTTCATAAGTACTTTCCTTGAAAGATCCATCTGCCTCCGTAACTTTTTTATAAATATTCGCCTGCAATACTGCCAGCGTATTTATTCCTTCACCGGTAAAAACAAGAAATCTCCACGGTTCGGTTAGTTTATGGGTTGGTGCCCAGCGGGCATTCTCAACGATTTGGTCAACGATTTGATCCGGTATTTTTTCGGTCGAGTAATCCTTTGGGAAAATCGACCTGCGTTCGTGGATTAATCCATTCAACTCATGCACATTTATTTTTGTAGCCATTTCTTTCTAAATTTAGGTACCCCTAACCGTCATGACCAAGGTATATCTGCTAGCACTGGTAGTTGTCACAGCGTGCGCCCCTGTGTATGTTCCAAACGTACGCAACTCACCCATGTTTACAAAAGGTGGAGAATTTCAGGCTTCCGTTCAGGTGGGTAATGGCCTCGAAACGCAGGCATCATTTTCGGTCACCGACCATTTTGGTGTCATGACAAATTTTTCGTTTTTGGACCGCACCCGATTTAATCCCGACAACCAAAACGATTATCATCGCCATACATTAATGGAAGGAGGAGTAGGTTACTTCAACAATGAAGGCCCCCGGTTTTTTGAAGTTTTTGCAGGATATGGTCGCGGAGAGGGTTCGAGCGTCGATGAATATATTTTTTTTGGATCACAATCGACCGCTGCAACAGGCAAATATGAACGGTATTTCGTTCAACCGGCTTTTGGAATAACCAACAAAGAGGTTGATGTTTCCTTCGTATCCAGATTTAGCCTCGTAGACTTCTATGCATTCTCGAATGAACTAGCCTCCACGGCGATTAATGAAAAACCAAAAGTTTTGTTTGAGCCCGCTGTGGTTGGCCGCGCGAACTTCGCCAAAAAACATATGTTTATTTTATTTCAAGGAGGCGTCTCTTTTGGTATGAGCCAAAACATTTACTTTGACCGCAGAGCTTTTCAATTTTCAACCGGGATTGGATTGAGGCTCGGGGGTAAAAAAGATCTTATCAAAAGAATCGACTGATCCAAAGTTGCATAGGGTCACCACCGCTTTATCTATTTCGGGAACTGACTGGCATCGATGTTAGGGATTACCTTTAAAGCATTCTTATAGTAGATCTTTTTCAAAACATCATCCGGTAAATCTAAACCGTACATCCTCCAGAACGCGTGGTATTTTTTGTGGTAAGGAAAATACTCATCAGCGGTTTCCAATACCCGGAAATAGGTTGCGTACTCCTCTGGTATCCAGCTATCCTTTCCAAACATCACTCTGTCTTGATATTTTATCAGAAACTCACGGGCAAACCTGGGTTGTCTCCCAAGTTCAGCAATGACCGCTCCGATTTCCGTATACATATTAGGAAACTGGTCCATCAGTGAACTGAGTTTCTGAAGATCATTTCCGAACCACCCCAAATGAGCGTTGATAAATTTAGTTTTAGAATGTTTTTTAAAAATATTATGCTGTTCTGCAATAATTGTCTCCCAGGAAACGGGATCCGTATCGTGCCGTCTTCCCGGCCTCAGTTTAAGCTCCAACCAGCGCTCATTATTTTCATCTATGGGTTGCCAGAATTGTTTTGGATCGGCTGAGTGAATCAGCACTGGAATTCCAAGACTGCCGCACTTTTCCCAGATGGGACCAATACGGGGATCATCAATTTTAACCCTTTGTCCATTCCCATCAGTGGTAGATGTGCCCAGGTTTTTATAAATTTTTAATCCATTAGCGCCTTTCTTTACATCATCATTAAGTTGCTTTACCATTCTGTTAGCCCACTCCGGATCGTCGATGTCAGCGAAATCCATATTGGTAAACACAATAAAACGCTTAGGATTAGTTTTTTTCACGTTTTGTAAGGACTGCTCAAGGTGCTCTGCCGAACCCCTTCCGCGGCCGCTTAAATTAACCATAACCTGCATGTTGAGTTTATCCATTTCTTCCAACAACGAGTTTAAATTTCCTGTTGGCATATTAAACTGATGATTGTGAACATCAATAAATGGATATTTCGCATGGGTTAGTTTGTGTTCAGGTACAACAAGGGTTGATGGAGGATCGTAATTCTCGAAGTCCATTTTATCCTCTAAAGGTCTTTCCTGCCCACACGAAATGAGGGGTGACAGGGCCATGCAAACAACCGAAACAACGCAAAGCTTCTTCATACTAAAAGTTTTAACCAAGATACACGTTATCCCAGCATAACGACAAAAATTTTGCCAGACGGAGCAATCCTTTATTAAAGAATGGTCTCCGTTGTGTGCGTGGATTATTGTCCAGTGGGAACCCAGCAATTCTTAAGAATTATCTAACTTGCCTTTTGAACAAACCCGCCATGCGAATACTTCAGTTAGTGATGATACTCCTATTCGGTTCCTTCCTTACTTATGCTCAGGAATCATTGGAACCAGTCCGCAAAAAAATACAGTCGGGGAATTTTGCCGGTGCAAAAGATGATCTTACAAAAATTATCAATTCCAATATTAAAAATAAAGAAGCCCTTAATCTGCGGGGTGCAGCGCGCGCGGGTCTGGCCGATTTTTACGGGGCCATCAGCGATTTCACTTTTGCCCTTGAGGTCGACTCCACTTTTTCGGATGCACTCAATCGGCGCGGGGAAGCGAAACTAAATTTGGGTGATGATGAGGGAGCAATTGCAGATTTCAACAAAGCAATCAAATTCAACACGGCGTTCAGTGAGGCTTATACAAACCGGGGTTTAGCAAAATATAATTTGGAAGATTTGCAGGGCGCCTATTTTGATTTCTCAAAAGCACTTGAAATTGGCCCACCGGACGCGGATAAATATTTTAACCGTGGCCTGGTAAAGGCTGAACTAGGTGAATTCATAAGCGCTGTGGACGATTATTCCAAAGCCATTGAGATGGATAAATTGGACGCCAGTCTCTATAACTACAGGGGGGTTGCTCATTACCAGACCGGCAATCTTGATCTGGCCATTGCCGATTACGATCAGGCCATCAAACTGGATCCGAAAGATCCCTTAAAATATGAAAACCGTGCGCTGGCGAAAAGCGGTAAAGAAGATTTTAAAAGTGCGCTCGAAGATTATACGAAAGCAATTGAACTGAACGATCAGGAACCTGAATCATTTAACCTGCGAGGCGTTGTTAAATATTCCCTCGGTGATCATGACGGCGCGATTGATGATTACTCAAAGGCCATTGCTCTGGACCCCGCCAATCCGGTTTATTTTGACAACCGGGCACTCAGCAGAACCGAAAAAGATGACTTCGGTGGTGCTATTGAAGATTATACAGCCTCTATCGAATTATACTCCAATGACCCTGAAACTTATTTTCAGCGGGCTCTTGTAAAGGTGAGCATGAATAATAAATATGACGCCTGCCTTGATTTTAAACGCGCAGAAGAACTGGGCTCTGCCGAAGCCAAAGCTGAAATTAAGAAACATTGCAAATGAATGGTTTGAGTGAGGCGAAAAAAAACGCGATCGTCATACTGAACGGAATTTCTCTCAAAAAGAAAATATTCTATCATGAATATTTACCGGTTATTTCCCAATTTTTTACAGTGGAAGTACACGAAACACTCTCTAAAAATGACGCCATCGCGTTGGCATCAAAGTTTGCAGACAAAAATGTAGACCTGATCCTTGCCGCAGGGGGAGATGGAACGCTGAATCAGGTGGTCAATGGGATTTTACGCAGAAGGGAAAATGAAAGCAAATTTCCAGTGGTGGGCGTTATCCCCATCGGCTCTGGAAACGATTTCTCGAGGGGCTCCGGTATGAAAATCAGTATCGATCAAAACCTAAAAATACTCTCTGCATTCAAACCAAAAAAAATTGATGTTGGCCATATTGAATTTTCTCTGATGCCAGGAGGAGCAGAAAAAGGGTCAACCTACTTTATCAATGTCGCTGATATCGGGATGGGGCCAGAAGTAGTGGGCAAAGTGCTCAGTAGCGGAAGACCGTTCGGTAGTGAAGTGGCTTATTACAAGAGTATTCTAGATACTTTCCTGACCTATAAACCTATGGTTGTGAAAGCAACGACGAAGGAGTGGGAATGGGAGGGAAAAATAAGAACCCTGGCAATAGCCAATGGAAAATATTACGGGCATGGATTGTGTATCGCTCCTGATGCCCTGATAGATGACCGGCTATTTTCAGTTTTCATCTGCGGTAATGTTTCGGTTTTAGATTTTATAAGGCACACTGGAACACTTAAGAAAAATAAGCACATTAATATGGATAAGGTTTGGTACAAAACAACCCAAGCCATTGAAATTCAATCCGAAAATCCATGTCCCATTGAGGGCGATGGTGAAATTTTAGGATGGCTGCCTGCCAAAGTTTCTCTCAGTGACAGGCAATTGGAATTTCTGATTTGATGGGATCAATATAATCGAATGCGAAATAAAGCGGCGAAATCCTTACCCTATGAATGCGAAAATTGAAAGCGCCTTTGTTAAACTCGAGCAACAGCAGAAATACATTTTGAAAAGGGTGAGCGAAATGAGCATTGAGAAGTATCATTTTGGTAGTCAGGATAAATGGGCGGTTAGTCAGGTGATCGCACATTTGATCACTAGTGAAAAGCTCTCCCTGATGTATATGAAAAAGAAAGCGCAGGGTATTGACCAGGCTGGAGATTCTGGCTTCACCGAAACCCTTAAAACTTTGGTCTTAAAGTTATCCCAACGACTTCCCATCAAATATAAGGCACCGAAATTTATTGTTGCCAATACGCCCGAGGCCTTAACGCTTGAAGAGGCAACTATACATTGGCAGCAAGTGCGCCAAGAGTTAAAACTTTTTGCAGAGACCATTTCAGAAAAAAATATACATAAGAAAATTTTTAAACATCCTGTGGCAGGAATGTTAGACGTTATCCAGGCAATGGACTTTCTTTATGAACATATCCGCCATCATTGGCCACAGATTAACGTTCGTCAGTGATCAGACCAGAAATTTTTACGCCTTGGCTTAATTCCACCAAAATGAAATACCTGATTTTTCTCACAATATTTTCTTCCACTGCCTTTAAGTCCTCAGCACAGCAAACATTGCAGAGCCCTGCAGAATTTTTAGGTTACGAATTGGGCGATCGCTTCACTCGCCATCATCGCGTAGTTGAATATTTCAAACACGTTGCTGCCGTAATGCCAAATGCTGAGGTTGTCGAATACGGAGAGACTTATGAACACCGGCCTTTAATATACCTCGTGATCACATCGGTCAAAAATTTCAAAAACCTTGAGGAAATCCGAAGAAACAATTTGAAGCGAAGCGGTCTCCTGGAAGGCAATCCATCAACAGAAAAAAAAGCGATTATATGGCTGAGTTATAACGTCCACGGTAATGAATCAAACTCTATGGAAGCGTCTATGTGGACATTATATGAGCTGGCCAATCCGGAGAATGAGAAAACCAGAGAATGGATAGAAAATACGGTGGTCATTTTTGATCCCTGTGTAAATCCAGATGGTCGCGACCGGTATGCTAACTTTTATAACCAATATGGAAACCTTCCGCCAAATCCCAACCCTGAGGCTATTGAGCATGAGGAACCCTGGCCAGGAGGAAGATCGAATCACTATTTATTTGATTTAAACAGAGACTGGGCGTGGACAACCCAGATTGAATCGCAAAAAAGAATTAAAGTTTACAATGAATGGTTGCCACAAGTACATGTAGATTTCCATGAACAAGGGTTCAATAATCCCTACTTCTTCGCCCCCGCCGCAGAGCCCATGCATGAAGTGATATCTCCCTGGCAGCGGGATTTCCAGGTGATGATTGGGAAAAATAACGCCAAATATTTTGATGAACGCGGCTGGCTCTATTTTACAAAAGAAGTATTTGATTTATTCTACCCCGGTTATGGAGATACCTATCCAACCTATAATGGAGCCATCGGGATGACTTACGAACAGGGAGGTGGAGGCGTCGGAGGATTGACTATTACTACGGAAACCGGTGATCCGCTAACATTAAAGGATAGAATTACCCACCACCACACAACGGGCCTTTCAACCATCGAGATTACCTCCGGTAATGCTACACGTTTAGTAGAGGAGTTTGAAAAGTATTTTCGTGAAAACAACGACCATCCTGCAGCGGTCTACAAAACCTATGTGATCAAAGCTGATAATAATTCCGATAAGATCGATCAACTGACAGAATGGATGACCCGTCATTCAATTCGTTTTGGCCATCCCTCCTCCGCAAGATCCATGCGGGGTTATAATTATCAAACACAAACCACTGGTCCTTTTAATATTGCCAAAGAAGATATCGTCATAAATGTATATCAGCCAAAGTCACGTTTTATTACTACGGTTTTTGAACCTGCTTCAAAATTGACCGATTCCCTTACATACGATATCACCGCCTGGAACTTATTATTTGCCTATGACCTGTCGGCCTACGCTGTAACGGAAAGGATCAATTACGCAAGGCCCTATCAGCCAACCCTGGCCAGCAACTCTACGCTCTCAACAAGTCCCTATGCCTTTCTCTTTAAATACCAAAGTGTTAAAGATGTCGCTTTGTTAGCGGGGCTGATGAAACTAAATGTGAAAGTGAGGTGCGCCGAACAATTCTTTATTGTCGATGGTCAGAGATTTGAGCCCGGCTCGCTGATAATTACCCGAAGAAATAACGAGAGTGTAAAAGACTTTGATAACAGCCTAACAACCTTAGCGAAGAAATTTAACAGAAAAATATACACGGCAAAAACCGGATTCGTAGAGCAAGGGAAAGACTTTGGATCAGGCAAACTCAATTATCTTAAGATTCCAAAAATAGCGGTATTGTTTGGTGAACAAACGGCCTCTTTGTCCTCGGGTGAAATCTGGCATTTCTTTGAGCAACAAATTGAGTTCCCGGTTACCCTGATCGGGTCGGAATACTTTACAAATACCGCATTGAAAGAATACACTGTGCTGATCGTACCGCAGGGAAATTACAAGATATTTGATGAGCCCATGCTTGAAAAATTATCCAATTGGGTAAAAGAGGGTGGAAAGTTAATACTAGTCTCAACTGCTATGAATTCGTTTACAGATAAAAAAGGATTCGCCTTACAAAAATATGCTTCTGAAGAAGACAAGAATGAGGCTGAAGTCACAACGGATAAGCTACATGAAAATCCCGGATTTGTCAGGTATGAGGCCAATGAAAGACAAAAGGTTTCAGCCAGCATTTCAGGCGCTATTTACAAAGTGAAAATGGATAATTCGCATCCTCTTGGTTTTGGCCTCCGCGACACCTACTTCTCGCTAAAAACGAATGAAATCCGTTTCGGTTTTTTAAAGAACGGTTGGAATGTAGGTTACTTCACTGGGGATGTTCGTCCGGTGCAGGGGTTTGCCGGATTTAATGCTAACCGTAAGCTCGAGAATAGTCTGCTCTTTGGTGTAGAAGAAAAAGGTCAGGGTGAAATTATTTACCTGGTGGACAATCCATTATTCAGAGGCTTTTGGGAAAACGGTAAAATGCTTTTTGCTAACGCTGTATTTATGGTCGGCCAATAGGATAAAAAGAATAAAAAAAGGTTATAAGGAAAATAGGGTTATAAGGGAATAAGTTTTTCTGGTTTTCTGGGGGGCATCAGTAAATTGATTTTAATGCTGATTCGTAATTAGGTTCCTGCCCGATTGTAGGAATAAGTTCGGTATGCCTTACTCTATTTTCGGGATCAATGACCACCACAGCACGAGCGAAAAATCCAGCCATGGCGCCATCAACCATCCCGATACCATAATTCTTAGAAAACCCTTTATCGCGGGAATCTGATAAGGCTACTTACTACTTTATCAATTCCTTCCGCACCGCAAAAGCGCTTAAAAGCAAACGGTGTGTCCTTGGAAATACACAAAACAACCGTATTGTCAGTACTGGCCGCTCTTTTATTAAATTCTCTTACAGACATTGCGCAAACGCCCGTATCGATGCTTGGAAATATATTTAGCACAACATATTTTCCGGCATAGTTTTTAAGGTTACTTCTTTCAGATCAGTCCCGGTAAGCGTAAAGTCCGGTGCTGATGCGCCTAAGGCAGGAAGACTTCCGGTGGTATTTACGGTGGCCTCTCCTAATTTCGTTTGTGCCATGAATTGAATTTTTATGTCTACTTTAGATTAAACAGAAGTATCTGCGAAAGGTTCGAGTAAAAATTAAAAAATAGAACTGGCGATTTTTTTCCGGTTGCAATCCCCAAATAGAAACCAAGGTTATTATTACATCGATATGAAAAGAATATTTATAGTACTCATTATGTTTTGTACGCTTCATCCTTTGGCTAAGGCACAAAGTCAGATGATTGTTACAAAAGCAAATAATTTTCTTGCTATGCTGGATGAAACCCAGAAGTCCACTGCACAATATGCTTTTATCGATGAAGAACGATACAACTGGCATTTTGTACCACGCGAACGGAAGGGCATTTCACTCAATAACCTGACAGCGAAACAGCGGCAGGCTGCCCTGGAGTTACTGAAAGTTTCGGTCAGTGAACAGGGCTATCAAAAAGCAACGAATATTATGGCCCTGGAAAACGTGTTGAGGGAAGTAGAGGCGCGTGGAATTGACGATACCTACCGGGATCCGTTGAACTACTACCTGACTTTCTTCGGAAGCCCTCAGATTGATTCTTTGTGGGGCTGGCGATTCGAAGGCCATCACATGGCTATTAATTTTTCTTCTGCAAAAGGAGAACTTGTTTCATCGACGCCAACATTTTGGGGCAGTAACCCAGGGATTGTGCGGACAGGTGTATCCAGAGGGAAGCAGATCCTTAAACAGGAAACTGATTTGGGTTTCACCTTAGTCAATGCCCTGGAAATAGATCAATTAAAAGTAGCGGTCGTATCACAAAAAGCTTTTGATGAAATAGTCACAGGAAACAATCGCGTTGCCACTTTGCAAGAGCCGTCGGGGCTGGGCTATCCCCAAATGACCGACGCCCAGAAAAAAGTCTTTATGCAACTCCTGAATGTCTATGTAAAAAATTATCAGCTGGGGTTCGCCAAAAGACTGATGGCTAAAATCGAAACAGCAGGAATAGAAAACTTATCATTTGCCTGGGCAGGCAGCCTGCAACCAGGTGCCGGCCATTATTACCGCATACAGGGACCCATGCTGCTCATAGAATACGACAATATCCAGAACAATGCCAACCATGTCCATACGGCCGTGCGGGATCTAACCAATGATTTTGCCGAAGACATATTGAAAGAACACTATCAACGTGAACATTAGAATTTCGTCCCGACTTGAGATTATATTGCACGCGCGGTGAATTCATCCTGTCTCGTCCTGAAATAAATTTACGTTTTTTCGTAAACCTATTTCAGGACGGGTCATCCCCACCGCCACCCAGAATCTTCCCATCCATTTCACACACAAAATAGGCAGCTCGTGAATGTGTATAAGCTTTATAAAGATCATCTACCTCGGCATCGTGAATAGCAAAACCTTTTCCGCCCGCACCGAAAGATGGCATGACCGTTCGTATAACCTGGGCCATCCGAACATTATCTTCTGGAGAGATTCTCCGGATCCGGGCGGTCATAGTATCAGATTTGCTGAGCAATTCTCTTTAGCGTTAAATGAAAATTCTTAACAATCTCATCTTCATTTCTGTGGTGAAGATCTTTAACAATCCAATCGCCATCTACAAGCGTTCCTATGATTGAAGCGCCGTCAGACGTATACACAATAGTGGGAAGCAAATGTTCCCCTCCGGCGCTGTTCAACAAAGGACTATCACCATCGTATACTACGGCATCCAACGGAAGGCCCACTTCAAAAAAATTTTTCCTGGATAAGCCCATCGCTCTCTGGCCGCTAAGAAATGTGTTTTTTATCAACACCGACGCCGCATCGGCAAAAGTGTTTCTTTTGTGCGTCTTTAATCGTTGTAAGTAGTCAAGCCAACGCAAATCTTCAAGGGGATTCAAACTTATATGGCTATCCGTGCCAATTGACCAATGGTCGGAGTGTCGGGCAAAATCAGTTAACCTGAAAATTCCATCACCCAAATTCGCTTCTGTTCCGGGACATAATATTACGTTGGCTTTGCTTTGAGAAAGCCTGACGACTTCTTTGTCGCTGAGATGGGTGCAATGTACCAGGTGAAACCGTTCGTTGAGATCGAGATTATTCAAAAGCCACTCTACTGGTCTCTGGTTTAAAAAAGCTACCGAATCCTTGACTTCCTTTAACTGCTCCGCTACATGAATATGAAAAGGAAGGTCTCCTGGGCCTTCCTTTACAATACGTTGCACATCATTACCATCCACTGCCCTTAACGAGTGAACACCAAACCCAAGGCCCGTAGTGGTGAGATTTTTAATTATGCTGCTACAATCTTCCAGGAGATTAAAATATTGGTCTATATCATTGAAGATAAACCTGCGTTGCTGATTCTCTGCTTTTTTATCAAAGCCACCATTGCGGTAATAAACAGGCACAAGCGTGATTTTAATTCCAGCAACGGCTGCTCCGGCAATAAGGCTTATACTCATCTCGGCAAGATCGTTATAGGGCTTTCCGTTTTTGTCGTGATGCAGATACTGAAATTCAGCAACATGTGTATAACCTCTCTTTAACATTTCTGCATACACCATGGTGGCAACGGATTGCATCTGATCCGGGTCCATCGTTAGCGCACAACTATACATGGCCTGTCTCCAACTCCAGAAATCATCTATGGTATTTGTTTGATGCTTCTCGGCCATGCCGGCCATGGCATATTGAAAGGCATGAGAATGTGCATTTTGAAATCCCGGAAGAGCAAATCCGTTTACTGGCTCAACATTGATAGTTTCAGGTCGCGGTTTGCTGGAGATATGCTTAATAATCCCCCGTTCATCAATGCTTACAAAGGCAGGACTTATCCAACCCGTAGATTGCAGAAGGCTTTTAAAATGAAAAGTTCTCGATTCCTTTTTCCGTCCGTGATGGGAGTGAAATGCGTGTTCGCCTGGAGTCATCCTTCAGAAGCTAGTTTATGTTCTTTATTACAGTTCTTCCCGGCAACCAACGATAGGTAAATCTAATAATCTTTCCCCGCAATTAGCTTTTTACCAAGTTCGCCTAGCGTCTGAATAAGTAATTCCGACATTTTTTCAGCTCTGACTGAGTCATATTGCTTTTCAGGATCGTCCATATAATTCTTTTTTGTCATCTCTAACTGAAAGAGCATGTTGTCCAATCCCGGGCTGTCCATAATGCCTTGTTATGAATCCACCCTTAAAAGGTTGATTGTGTTGGACCGAATAGGGGGAAGCGTTGAGGTTTCGCAAGGCAATGCTGATAAATATTTCGCCACTCGAGTTCCCATCAGCGCTGCCCAGAATCAAATCTGGAAATGGCTTATCCTGAATGGTCGGCACGATATGTCGGATTGAATGGCAATCCCAAAGCAAGACACGGCCAAACTCAGACTTCAACTCCGATAAAAGTTGCCCTAAAAAATTATGATAGGGAGTAAAGTATAAGGAGATTCGCCTTTGAGCTTCGCGTTCATCGACAGCGTGCCTCGAATCTCTATATATCGGCTCGCCTAAAAACGTGGTGGTGGGACAAAGAGCGGTGATGATTCGTCCATCCGAATATAAAGGACGGCTTTCCGGATGGCGGTTGAGGTCTATAACCCAACGGCTATACGCAGAAGAAATCATGGTGATTCCCAGGTGGGGTGCGAAGCTATACAACCTATCCACAAACCAATCCGTATCATCAGGAGATTCCGCCAATTCCGGTTTGAATTCCCGCGTCAGTTCAGGTGGAAAGGCTGTCCCGCAATGCGGAACACTTATTACAATAGGAATTCGTTTAACAGTGGGAAGCGCAATTTGAAGGCCGGTTTCCATTGCTTTTTGGGATTAGCCTGATGTCCTCAGAGGTTCTTACAGAATATAATTACTTGTCTTTTCCCTCAAGGTGAGTTAAAAGCTCGCCCGTGTCTATTGCCTTTTGGCTCTTTTCTTTTTGACATCGGGAGGAGGTAAAGTCTCGGGCATAGGTTCCGTCTGCATTGTTCTATTGGATGCCTTTGATGCCTCAAGTGCAGTCCTTGCGGCCTCGATCTCCATTTTAAGGTTCGACAGTTGATTACCCATCATCAATTGATTCTTTAGTCTCATGATCCTGTCAAAACTTTCGTCTATCCGCTCCTCGGTGATCTCTCCACTGGACACCATCGCCCGGATGATGCCATGCACTTTATCCACGGTGCGTTCTGTGCTTCCGGAAATGTTATTCGAAAATGTCATGATATCCACTCCTGCTTGAATGGCTAGCCTGATAGCTTCCTCCAATCCATAATTTTTTGTGATGGCATGCATCTGCATATCATCTGTGAAGACGACGCCGTTAAAATGCAATTGATTTCTCAGGATCCCGGTAAGGATTTCTGAGGACAACGTTCCAGGATAACCTTTAGCATCCAGGTTTTTGTTTACGATATGCGACGTCATTACAGCATCCGCAAACCCTGAATCAATCAGGGACCGATAAGGGTCGAGCTCCCGCTCTTCCCATGTATTGGTAACATCGGCTATGCCTAAATGCGTATCATTCAGGGAGCTACCGTGACCAGGAAAATGTTTTAGGGACGTCAAAACATTATACATGCGGTGGCCTTTGATAAATTCTTTGGCCATTAAAGCAACAGAATCTTCATTATCACTAAAAGCGCGTCCGTATTTTGCAATGATAGGGTTATCAGGATTTGAGGCCAGATCAACCACAGGAGCAAAATTAACATTGATACCAAGTCCCGCCAGTGTTGCCGCAGTAGCTTCGGAATAAAATCTGACTGAATCGAGTGAATGGGCTTTACCCATAGCCGCTGCCGTAATAGATCGTGGAAAACCGTACTTATCTTTTAACCGATTCACCCTCCCACCTTCCTGATCAATACCAATAAATAAAGGTATCGGTGCCGCATGCTGATATGTCCAGGTAATTTTTTTCAGGGCAACAAATGAATTTTTCGCGGGAATGTTTTTCTCGAAAATGATCAACGAGCCCACCTTACCTTTACGAACCTCCTCCAATACTGCCAGATCCACTTCAGCTTTCGGAAAGCCTATGATTAACATTTGACCTATTTTCATGTCAAGACTATCAACCCCCTGGGATCTCACAGAAAGGCTGCCCAGAATCAACAGTAAGAAAAGAATATCTTTTGTGTTTATCATTTTCGCGTTAATAATGTTCGTAAATGTTATAAAGAATGGTTTGCATGTTTCTTCGGATGTCACTGGTGGTAGCCGTATAATTACTATTCATGAAGGCAAAGATCAGCACCTTACCCGTTTTTGTTACCAGGAAACCACTCAGGCAATGGTTGTTGCTCAATGAACCTGTTTTTCCAAAGACAAAAGGCTGTTCAGCCTGGTACCATTTTCGGATAGTTCCATTGACTCCTCCTGTGGCCAGAAGTGGAAAAAGGCGATCACGAGGTACCAGGTGAAAAATTTTCTCCCAGACTTTTACAATGGACCGGGGTGTAAAAAGGTTGTAGCGTGAAAGTCCTGAGCCATCAACCCAAACGATTTTATCGGGCAGATCGCCCAGGTAGTTTTTTGTTACGAAATCAATCGCAATTTCAGGCTTTAAGCTATCACTTAAAACATTCGAACACATGAGTAACAATTGCTCAGCTATGAAGTTGTCACTATCCTGCATCATTACACTATACAGACTGTCAAGGTGAATGCCGAATAAAATGTTAGTATTTGAGGGCAATGGCATCCTCACTGCCGACACAGGTTTTTTCAGGGTGTCGCTTAATAACGAATAAAAGGTAAAGGCATCCAGTTTAATGGGCACATCAATCTCTTTAACTTTAGCAAACTCCTTTCCCGGATGAAAAACAAAAAGATTTTCATCCAGTTCTCGGATAATTTCGGTAGTTTTTTTCTGCTCGCCATAGATAAAAGACTCCTTAAAAAGACGAGGCGAGATCTTCAGCAATTGCTGATCGGCTACGACCGATACAATATTTCCATAAAGTGGGAAGGGTGAACGCTGAGCGGAATATCCTGAACTGTAATCATCCCAGGCCCAGCCTGAACCAAAATGGGTTGTGTGGAAATTGGCGTCTGAAAAATATAAATCCGATTCCGATGACTTTAAAAAATGAAAGACCCCTGAATCATAAAACACATGTCTATACAAAAAGGAGGGATCACCCGTACCCCAAAATATCAGTGAATCATTGCGCTGAACGTATTCGAGCGCGGGAACAGAATCTCCAAGGATTTTAAGCGCGGTAAAAAAAGTAAAAATTTTCGTGTTCGAAGCTGGGGTAAAATACTTTGCACCA
Source organism: Cyclobacteriaceae bacterium (assembly GCA_039917935.1). GTDB lineage: Bacteria > Bacteroidota > Bacteroidia > Cytophagales > Cyclobacteriaceae > Chryseosolibacter. The sequence goes on from JBDSIM010000065.1 coordinate 28,763, forward strand.
TTGAATTCGTATACCGTCTTATTCTTTTCCAGATCAAACAAGACAAACCCAGTTTGATCCTGAAACCGGCTTTCGGTTGAAGCGAAATTCTTATTTAGTTTTCCCTTGGATATCGGTGAACAGGAATAAAAAATAGCGCAGGTTATTACCAGGGAGACCAGACGCATAGCTACTGTCTAAGATAACGTTCCAACAAAACATTGCGATGGTGAATATCATGCCCTGCAATAATATATCCCAGATTGAAAACTGAAAGTCTTTTACTACTCGCAGTACCCTCCAGCGCTAGCATGTCATTCGAAAAACTGTTGTACAAATCCACCGTGGTAACGCGTAGCCGGTGCATTTCCGTTCCCAGTTGGGTAACGGTCCGGCTATGTGCGTTTGCCCTGGGGGCATAGTCGTTCTCCTCAAAGGCATGCAGTGGAGTCTGATCATTTCTTGAAAATCGCAACGCCCGGTAAGCAAAGATCCGCTCCGCATCCATCATGTGATTCAAAAGCTCTTTAATACTCCATTTCCCCTGTTCGTATCTGAACTCCCCCTTGCCTTCCGGAACGGTTTTGACTATCTCCTGCACGAGCGTGCCTGCGTACTGCAAGGCTTCCAACAAATCCATTTCTTTGACAAGCTCGACATAAGCTTTGTAAAATGGAGGAACAGTTTCCGGATCGGGTCTGAACATCATATGAATGTTTTAAGTCAATTTTAACCCGGAAAGGGCGCCAGTCAAATAAAGAAAGGCCGTTACTTAAAATGCTTGAGGTGAATAATTTCCTCCCTGGTCAAGAACCTCCATTGCCCACGGGACAATTCTTTCTTATCTAGTCCGGCATACGCCGTCCGGTCAAGTTTTATCACTTCGTAACCAAGGCTTTCAAAAATACGGCGAACTACGCGGTTCCAGCCAATATGCAACTCTATGCCTACGGTTTTCCCATCATCCGAGGCGATGGCCAGGTCATCAATAGCCGCGCGCCCTTCTTCTAATCGCACACCATCCACCACCGCCTGAAAGTCGGCTTTCGTTAGCGACCGGTCCAACTCAACTTTATAAATCTTTTTAACATTAAAGGAGGGGTGCATAAGCTTGTCAGCCAGATCACCATCGTTCGTTAACAATAATAAACCAGTGGTATTGCGGTCAAGGCGACCCACTGGGTAAACCCGTTCTTTCACGGCACTGCCAACAATCTGCATTACGGTTTTTCTCTCCTGGGGATCATCCGTGGTGGTAAGGAAACCTTTCGGCTTATTCATCAGGATGTAAACCGGCTTTTCGGGATGTAAAACCTTGCTTTCATACCGTACTTCATCACCGGGATTTACTTTATAGCCGAGCTCTGAAATTATCTTTCCATTCACAGAGATCAAACCCATAGTGATGAGTTCGTCCGCCTCCCGCCTGGAGGATATGCCGCTGTTAGCAATATATTTATTCAGCCTTATTTTATCGGTTTTAGGAGCAGCTGATGGCGCATCCATCAACCTTCTTCTTTTCGGCCTGATTCCAGAAGTTTCATTTTCCTTACTTCCCTCCTGTTCATTCACAGGTTTTACTTTATAGACTTTTTTATAAGGTTTGCCAAAGGAATCACTCCGCCCCTTGGTACGGGCATCTCCTCCTTCAGTAAATCTCTTGTTGCCAAAATCTTTCTTTTGAAAGCCTCCGGATCGTGAGGATCTTTTAACTGGCCTTTCCTGGTTGCTCCCAGGTTTATCTGGATTGGCTCCGCGATCAAATGATCTTTTACCAACACTTTTTGCTTCGGAATCAGGCGATCCTTCTTTACGGAATGGTTTATCCTCGGGACGGGCAAAACGACTTTTCTTACTAAACTTTTTTCCTGAAGAGCCCTCAGAAAATCCTGATGCCCTTTTAAAGGGTTTTTTAAAGCTTTCATTGCGATCGGCGCCGCGGGAGGATGGTTTACTTCTTTGTCCAAAAGTTTTTCCTGTGCCTGCCCTCGGTGAATCACCGTCTGTTTTCCGGAATGGTCGGTCAAAGGATTTCCCTTTTCCTGGAGCGCGCTCTGGTCTTGAACCGAATGGGGTAGTTTTTTTGCTCCCGAAAGATTTTCTGGATGAGGAATTTCGGTTCTCGTCTTTATCCGATCCCGCGTTCTTAAACGGTTTCCCTGGGGGCCGGCCCCTTCCGGACGAGGGCTTTCCGCCCGAGCGCGCTGATCCCCGTCGCCCCGGGCCGCTTTCGTTACGCCTGGGCATCAGACTCGGTGGATTCAGGATTTTCTCCGATGGTGTTAATTTCCGTACTGAAATCTTTCGGCGCTGGTAATTCGACCAATTCACTTATTCCAAAATACTCCATGAATTTTGAGGTCGTGCCATATAGCATAGGCCTGCCGATAGTTTCTGCCTTTCCTGTAATTTCAATTAATCCTTTGTCTAGCAGTTTCTGAACTGCATAATCGCAATTCACACCGCGGATGTTTTCAATTTCTGTTTTTGATATGGGCTGTTTATAGGCAATAATCGAAAGTGTCTCCATCGCCGAAGTTGACAATCTTTTTTTCGATTGTTGCTTTAGCAAAATGCTTATGCTTGCCTGATAGGCAGGCTTCGTGAGAAATTGATAGCCCCCGGCAGCCTTAAAAAGCTGAAACGAAAATTCTTCCGCCAGGAATTTTTCCTCCAGTCGTTGAATGGCTCCCATGATATCCTCCTCCGGAACATCCGCATTAAACATCTCTGACAAGCACCCTTTAATCTCACTTATCTTGATCGGGCTCGGCGAGCAGAAAATCAACGCCTCAATATGATTCTGTAAAAAATCCAATTTAATTTTTTTTAATAAATCTTTCGTCTCAATTTTTCGACAGTCAGGCGGTGAATGACTAGACGCACGATGTTAGTCCTGCTGCATTAACTTCGCTTCAATGGATTGGGTAGTATGGGGTACCGCAATGAGCCGTTCTTTAGAGATTAGCTTGCCTGTTACGGAACAAATTCCATAGGTCCCATTTTTTATCCTCACCAACGCATTCTCTAAGTTAGTAATATATTTTTGCTGACGTGCCGCCAATTGGCTCAAATTTTCTTTTTCAGCCGTTTCTGCCCCATCTTCTAAAACTTTTGTGTTTCCACCGGAGGTCGCGTCGGTCCCTTCATCGTTGTTGCGATTCAAGGTCTCCTTTAATATTTTATATTCCTCACGCGCTTTTTCAAGTTTGCGGTTAATCAATACCTGGAACTCCTTCAATTCATCTTCAGAATAGCGCGTTTTGTCTTGCGACATACTTGATGGCTTCGCAGGTTTATGCGCCATAGGTCGCTGATTTGGCATCTGGAAAAAGTTCAACTGCGCGGTGGCCGCAATTTTGGCAGCGGTAATGGCCTGGGACTTGGGTGCTTCCTTGGCCGGAGCGGCAGCTTTCCTGGATGTCAATGTCGATTTTTTTGCTACCGCTTTCTTAAATTCTACCTTTTTAGAGGTTGACTTTGGGGCGGCCTTTGCTGCGACAGGTTTTGGCGTGGCCTTCTGCAAAGCAGCTTTTGGGGCAGTCTTGGTTGCAGCAGTTTTTTGCGCAAAAGTTTTTGGGGCAGCCTTTTTAGGAGTGGCCCTGGGTTTTTTCGCAACCGCCTTTTTTACCTTCGCGTGAATGGTCTTTTTCGTCTTGACGACAGGCTTTACCTTCTTGGTTTTTTTTGCTGCCTTCGGGGGTGATTTTTTATGTTTGGCCATTGTAAGGTTGCTTCGTTTTGGTAAAAGATTTGCAAAATTATAGGTTGAACGCTAAAACAAAAAATATTATATAACATTCCGTCAAAACGAAATGCAGTTTCTTTGTATTTAAAATATTAAGCGATCATATGGTGACCCGATTCGTGTTAGCCCTCGTTCTGATTAATTCAATAAACGGTTGCAAAACTGAAAAACTGAATGAAGAAAATAAAAAACCTGGCCGTACCGAAATAGCGCTAGTGATACACGGTGGGGCGGGAACTATCCGTAGGGAGGAGATGTCCCCCGAGCGAGAAAAAGCTTATCACGTGGCTTTAAAGCAAGCTTTGGAAGCCGGGTATACTGTCCTGGAGAATGGAGGTACGTCCGTTGACGCCGTAGTAACGTCTATTTCCATCATGGAGGATTCGCCACTTTTCAACGCGGGAAAGGGGGCTGTTTTCAGCCATGCTGGTAAAAACGAACTGGATGCATCAATTATGGAGGGGAATACATTAATGGCCGGTGCGGTTGCAGGAGTTGCTACAATAAAAAATCCAATTAAAGCTGCCCATGCCGTGATGACCAAATCCTCGCACGTAATGCTGACGGGCAATGGCGCCGATCAGTTCGCCAAAGAACAAGGACTGGAAATAGTCGATCAGGCGTATTTTTTTGATTCCGCCCGATATCAACAATTCCTCGAACTTTCCCCACCAGCCAAAGCAAATGAAAAGACTGCAGCCCGAAAAGAAAAAAAATTCGGGACCGTAGGCGCCGTTGCACTGGATCAACTTGGAAATATTGCTGCCGGTACTTCCACCGGAGGCATGACTAACAAAAAATATGGGCGGGTCGGTGACTCGCCCATAATTGGTGCCGGAACATATGCTAAAAATATCTCCTGTGGAGTGTCGGCTACCGGGTGGGGTGAATATTTTATCCGCCTTTTGGTAGCGCATGATATTTCAGCAATGATGGAGTACGCTGGACTTTCTTTGGAAGCAGCCGCGGATAGCGTGATCATGAAAAAACTTCCGGCCCTTGGCGGTGATGGTGGCATCATAGCACTCGATCGAAGCGGAAATATTTCGATGACATTCAATACCGATGGAATGTATCGCGGGTTTATAAGAAAAAAAGGAGAAGCAAAAACCTTTATCTATAAGGATGAAGATCTTTCCGCCAGCGAATAAAGCTGAAACCTCTACCCTTCAATCGACGAAGTGTTTTCACCCCGACTTGGAAAAACCGGTTTCCAAATCCATTGATGACGGGTTGCGCTAATTGATAGGTGCCGGTTGTTCTGCCGAGAAATCCCCGCGCAAAGTACGGTATCGCTTTCTCGCTTCGGCGGCATAAACACTACCTGGATATTTATTTAAAAACTCGCGATATATTTCCATCGCCTTATCTTTATTTTTTAGCTGCCTTTCATAGATATCCCCCTGAAGAAAATAAGCATCGTCCGTAAAAATATCCTCGGCATATTCATCCAGTATTTTTTGAAGGAGCCCGATAGCCCGGTCGAATTCCCCTCGCTTCATCCGGATGTTGGCCTCCAGCCAATAGACATCGTCTAAAATGGTTTGGTTTGAAAAAGCAACACTATCAGCAATGCCTTGCTTCAATTGATTAATTTTAAGGAGCGCCGAATCGATTTTGTTTTGATACAACAACAGCTCCACCAAAGCATATTCCTTCAGGGCCTGACCAACGGAATCAAAAGCAATATTTTCTTTAATCCGCATACTGAGGTCCATGGCGTCATTGGCGATTTCACGAGTGGTGGCTTCCTTTAAAATATCAAGATGCTCCTGGGCCAATCGGAAGTTTCCCTTGTAGTAAGAAAGCTTTGCGTTTTTCAACTTCGCTTCATAACCAACAGGATTTTCTTTTTGTGTTTTTTCAACCTGAGAATACAACAGGGTCGATTCCCAGGCCTCCCCTTTGATTAAATAAATATCACCTAGATCCAGCTTTGATTTTGATTTTAGAAATAAAGACGAACGTGGATTGTTGATAAGCCTGTTGAGAATTTCAATCGCTGAATTTTGTTGCCCTAAAAAATTAGCGTATAACAACGCCTGATTTCGGGACGCTTCCAAAGAGTTATTGTTACCTGGATATTCGGTAATAAATTTTTCGTAATCCTCAATCAAGGTCTTAACGGAATCCGCATCAACCGGAAAACTTTTCTTCACCCGCGCCTCCCGTGTACGAATCAATCCAAGACGGGCCAGCAAATGATTTGACGTTCCGCGATATTCTCGGATAACATAACGGTAGATCTTCGAGGCATTTTCATAGTCGTCATTATCCAGGGCGACCCGGGCTACTTCCAGGGATTTTTCACCTTCCCTTTTGTATCGTTTATCATATGCCCGGGCCTGAATAAAAGACGCATAAAAATTCTTTTGCTGCATGGTAACCCAGATCAGCAAATCAGAATACACCTCAACGTCCGGATTCTGTTGAACTTTATCGTAAAGCAGCCTCTCTAGGCTTTCCAATTCCTCCGGCTTTGTAAGCAAAGCCTGCATGACATTTTTTACATACTGAATGTTGGCCGAGCTTTGTGTTACATAGCTTAAGTACTCCTGAACCATCTTGTCTTGTTGCCCCTGAATCCGATAAAGCATAGCAAGATCAAGGCAAAAGAGATACGGGTTCCCCAAAAAGTTTCGGCATTCATTCAATACCATAATGGCGTATTCAGAAAGCGAGCGCGCAGCCAGGTAATCGGACATCATTTTCACTAATTGCATGTTCGACCGTACTTCTGCACTCATATCTTTAAAATATTTATCAGCTTTACTCACTTCCCCCGACCGTACATACACCAATCCGATATCCAGTTTATACTGCATATTTTCCGAATCTCTGCGCAAGATCCTTTTCAGATAATTCTGAGCTTCATCAAAGGTCCCTACATCAATCATCAGGTTCAAATAATTATTGTGAATCAGCGGAATGTTGGCTTCGGATTTACTAAGATCTTTATACAAATCGATGGCTTTCTTTTTATCCCCCTTTATCAGGTATTCATTAGCGAGTTGAATGTCGGCATGATTTTGTCCTAAAACTAATACAGGAAGAAGCAGAATCCCTGTTAAGAATATCACCCTGGTATTAATTAGTATTATATATATAGTATAGTAATAATAATTAGTCATGTTGATATGTGGATAAATAATCATTCCCTTATGGTGTGTATCAAGTGTTTATTAAATGTAATTATCAAAGGCATCTGTATCAATCGTTTAAGATCTTATCAACAATAATTTCTGATGTGCACAATGTTGATGTGTACAAAAGCGGTTGTGGATGGTTGTTGGTAACTCCTGAACTATGCACAATTATATTGAACCCTTGTAAGGGTAAACGTTTTATTGCCTGATTAGATTCTACAAATTTATTTATCAACAACTTCTCAATAGGTTATAAACATCTCTCCTGCACCGATGTCCCAGTTTGCTTTAACCCCTTTGATGATCGTTGAGCCGTCGGCACTTCGGAAGTATATTATTTTTTCAGCTTCCTTTTTACTGAAATAGTTTCCGGGATCCCACCTTCCATTTTGATTGGTATCAATAATTAGCCGGATTTGGTATTCACCTGGCAGGATATCTTCAAATCTTAACTTGGGTTTATTTTTTTCTACCCGCACTATTTTAAAGGCGTTGTCTAACAGCTCGACCAGGTAAAATTTTTCCTTGGTTTTAATTTCGATGTTTAGTATCGATAAATCTGCTTCTTTCAACGGTTTTATGGTTTCAGTAATTTTTTGTGAACTGTCATTTTCAATACTGATAAAGGCACTTTGACCTAGATAGAATTGGTTTAATGGTGGTTTGTTCGGTTTTGCTTTCGGGTCTGGTGGTTTTGGTGTATTGGTTGGGGTGCTCCCTTGGGTTATTTCTGTTGTGGCAAACAGGTTTTTATCTACCTTTTTGCTGATGATAATCTTTCGGGAAAGGGGTTCGTAAGTGAGATCTTTCGCTCCGAAGGAGATTTTTTGCAGGGAATCGATTTGGAAATAGATACTGTCGAAATTTATTTCTTTCAATGGTTTATTTAAGATAACGGTGGCACTGAGCTGCCCTTTTTCTGAAATGATCGATGAGGAGGCCAGACTGAGATCAAATTTTTCCGGGGTCACTTCGCGGGTTAAGAATTTTGCGTATAGCGTTGTATCAACTTTGTTATCAATGCTATCCGATGCTACAAGGCGGATCTGTAGGCTGTCCTGATCAAAAGTTTTATATACACGGATGTTAGCATTGTCTTCTCCGAATGTATAGCTGAGATCTGACGAATCGGGGGTTGAGACTTCAAAAGTCCGGAGATTTTTTGCCATTCGAATATTATAATAAGTGTTGTATGGTCGGGCGCTGGTCATTTTCAGAGGCCGGGCATCCAGTCTTATTAATCCTACCTGTACGTCCTTCAAATTCTCAATCAGATATAGATTTTCCTGGATGAAGCCATAGGCCTCTGTTCTCGAATCAACTATGAGGTTTCTGTTTTTGTCATCAAAGCCATAGGTGAAATAGTTGGATGGTTTTAAATGACTGATTTTGAATTTGCCCTTTTTGTCGGTTTTGGTGAAAAAGACGGCCGGATGTTTCAGGATACTAAATGTGTCGTTTTCACCATGCAGAGCAACCGTAGCTTCGGCGATTACTTTTCCTTTCAAAAGGTCAAAAACGCTCCCCTCGATGGAAAGGGAGTCAATATAATTTCCGGTGCTAAATGCGACCTGGAGGTTTTTGACCGGATTCTTTTCTGTAATATCCTGAACGGACTCTCTGAAATTAAATGTGTACGTGGTGCTGTCTTGCAGTGCTTGTTCAAAAGAGATCGAAACCGTATTGTTTCTCGCTTTTATTTCATATTCTTTTCCTATTGCGGGAGTAATAATAAGTTGTTCTTTCGGTGTGTTAAGAATGATGTCTTCGGAAAAAAGCAGCGCCAGTTCTTTCCCTTTAAAATTGATGGCTTCGTCGGGAGGAAATGCTGTTTTAAGAACCGGTGGTATGGTATCCTTTGGTCCACCCGTCGGGGAACTTTGTCGCGCACACGAGGTGAGAAAAAGCAGGCAGATGAACCAGTGAAGATTTTTATTCCAAATCATTTTCGGGCTATATAAATCAGACTGGAAAATTCATTTGTCGTTCTTGCATGGCGGTTGGATTGCCAACCCTGCGCGATGGCCTTTACTATGCCGGATACGTTCGTATTTCCCCTTTTATATTTTTCGCTTAACAAACTCACATAGTACGCATCCAGTTTCATCGGTAAAATCGTGGTTAACTTTAGTTTATGTCTGGCAAGAAGTAATTCCATGGTGTTTTTTGTGAAATGCCATAAGTGCCGGGGCACATCGTATGCCGCCCAATTTGCGTGGTAATTTTTGGCTTCTAAGCTGTGCAGGTTAGGTACGGCAATAAACATTGTGCCGTTTTCTGCCAGCGCCGCTTTCAATTGGTGCAAAGTTTCATTTAATGCGGATACGTGCTCAAGAACGTGCCATAAAGTAATGGATGTGAATTTATTATTTATCGCTTCGATATGAGAAGCTATCGTTGCTCCCGTGTTTGCCACGGCTTGTGTCCTGGCAATTTCGGAGGGTTCCACCCCTGATATTTGCAAACCCTTTCTTTTACATTCCTTAAGGAAATCGCCTGTGCCGCAACCAAAATCCAGTAAATTTATTTTACTGGTTTCGGGCTCACTATATGCACGCACCAGATTGTATTTCCAGCTTAAGGTAAATCTTCTGCTTAATCTGTATACCAGATCCAGTAAACTTTTTGAGTTATTGGAGTGTGAAATGTAGGCTTCTGATAAATAGTAGTTTCCTAAATGCTCGTCATCCGGCCGGGGACTTGTCATTACAAATCCGCAACCAGTGCATTTTATCAATTGAAAAGTTTCATGTGAAACAGTGTGGTCTGCAGTGGATAGAAAATTCTCGAGGACCTTTATCTGACAGAGAGGACATTCCGTGACATGAACCATTTATTTCCCTAGGTAAATGGTTAACACAGAGATGTCAGAGGGAGAGACGCCGCTGATTCTGGATGCCTGCCCAATAGTTTCCGGTTTTATTTTTCTCAGTTTTTCACGTGCCTCTGAGGATAACGCTTTGACTCTTTCATAATCGAAATCCGGTTTTATTTTAAAATCTTCCAGGCCTTCTATTTTCTGTGCTAACTTTTGTTCCCGGTCTATATAGCTCTCGTATTTGATAAAAATCTCGACCTGTTCCTGAATTTCCGTTGTGTATTTATTTAAAAGAATCTTCAGGTTTTCGTCTATCACTTTTAATTGTTCAATGCCTATATGAGGACGTCGCAAAAGATTAATCACCGGGATTTTTTCCTTGATGGTAGCTGTATTTAGATTTGATAGATCTTCGTTTACTACTTCCGGTTCTACTTTTATTTTCCGGAGTTCTTGCAACAGCGAACTAATATCGCTTTTCTTATCAAGAAGATTTCTCATCCTTTCATCACTGGCTAGTCCTAGTTTGTGACCGAGTTCTGTCAGGCGCAGATCTGCGTTATCTTGCCTGAGCAGTATCCGATACTCGGCTCTTGACGTAAACATTCGATAGGGTTCCTGTGTCCCTTTATTCACGAGATCATCTATCAAAACTCCGATGTAGGCCTCCGATCTTTTCAGGATGAAGGGCTCCAAATGGTGGACTTTATTATGGGCGTTTATACCTGCCATCAAGCCCTGGCAGGCTGCTTCCTCATATCCAGTAGTGCCGTTGATTTGACCTGCAAAATACAGACTGTCAATGGTTTGCGTCTCTAAGCTCGTGTTAAGCTGCGTCGGTGGAAAGTAGTCGTACTCAATTGCGTAGCCAGGCCTAAACATCCGAACGTTTTCGAAACCTGGTATCTTGGTTAGCGCTTTATATTGTACGTCTTCCGGTAGGGAGGTAGAAAATCCATTAACATATATCTCTACGGTATTCCAACCCTCAGGCTCTACAAAAATCTGATGCCGTTCCCGATCTGCAAATCGATTTATTTTATCCTCTATCGATGGGCAATATCTTGGCCCCAATCCCTTGATTCTACCTTGAAACATCGGAGATCGGTCAAAACCTTTTTCCAACTCTTTATGGACGGTGTCATTGGTGTAGGTTATCCAACAACTAACCTGATTTTTCAACGCCTCTGTATCGGAGAAGGAAAATTTCGATGGGTTTACGTCCCCTCGCTGTTCTTCCATCTTTGCGTAATCCAAACTTCGGCCGTCGACCCGTGGAGGTGTCCCGGTTTTCATTCGTCCTGATTCGAAACCCAGAGAAACGAGTTGTTCAGTTAAGCCTGTTGCCGCTTTTTCTGCAGTTCTTCCACCGCCGAAGTTTTTAGTGCCGATATGTATTTTACCATTCAGAAAAGTGCCATTGGTAAGAATCACTGCTTTCGCGAGAATTTCCAACCCCAAGCTGGTTTTCACCCCAACAGCTTTTCCATCCTTGACGATGATCTCACTCACCATTTCCTGCCAGAAATCCACATTTGGGGTTCTTTCCAGCGCCAACCGCCATTCTTCGGAGAATTTCATTCTGTCGTTTTGGGTCCGGGTGCTCCACATAGCTGGGCCCTTGGATTGATTCAACATTCGAAATTGAATCATTGATTTGTCGGAGACAATTCCAGACAGCCCTCCCAGGGCGTCTATCTCTCTCACAATTTGTCCTTTTGCCACGCCTCCCATCGCGGGATTGCAAGACATTTGTGCAATTGTGTTCATATTCATGGTAACCAAGAGAACCTTGGATCCCATGTTAGCCGCAGCAGAAGCCGCTTCACACCCTGCGTGCCCTGCACCGACAACAATTACATCATACAATGGAAACATATTCTAATACCTCCCGCTCTTACATTAAAGTTCCACGTGGAACCCAGATAATATCACAACTCTTCGACTACTCCACAGTGGTTTCACGTGGAACTATTCTTACGCAAAGATAAGTAAGCATCTTCTTTAATTCGCATCTGAGCTTTTTCCGCGGATGTTTTATCTGAATAACCTGAAAGGTGTAAAACACCGTGAATCAAAACTCTGTGGACCTCCTCATCAAAATTGACTTTTAATGATAGGGCATTATCCTTCACCCGATCTATGCTTATAAATACATCACCTTCAATAACCTCTTTTTCTGAACTATTATCAAAAGTGATAATATCAGTCAGTACAGCATGGTTAAGGTATTGTTGGTTAATTTCAAGCAGATACTGATCTGAACAGAAGATATAGTTCAGGTTGACAAGGCTTTTATTTTCCTTTTTGATAACGGCTTTGATCCATTGTGACGTTTTTCTTTTTTCAGCGAGATTAAAATGAATGTCCTGATTAAAGAAATTGATACTTGCCATCAGGCATTCATATAGAAGCTCAATTCTACGATCCGGCCATTATCCTTAAATTCAACTTCATCAGATAGATGCTTCATGAGGAAAATACCCCTTCCACCAGGTTTCTCAAGATTCTCCGGTGAGGTAGGGTCAGGAAGGGTCTCATAATTAAATCCTTTTCCTTCATCCTTTACGATGAATTTCAGCAGGCTATCGTCGAGGAACAGACTGAGATATACATTTTTGCTCTTATTGCTGTTGTTGCCATGTTTGATAGCGTTGTTCACAGCTTCCGTTACCGCGATCATGATGTTTCCATAGATGTCATCCTCCAGCTCGAACCGCTCCTTAGCATTGTCAATGAAGCTTTCAATCATTCGAATGTTTTCCAACAACGAGGGAACCTGGATACTAATCGTATTCATGAATGCACTTATTGGTTTATCGGTTACCCATTCTTTTAAAGTACTCAGTAACTTCCTTCTTGTAGTAAGGATATAACTTAGGAGGAACTGTTTTCAACAATTCTACCTCTTTTTCCTTTAGACGCAAATATTCTTCAAAAGCACTGGGAATTTCTTTTTCATAATCCTTTGCAGTTTCCCCTTTTCGCTCATCATCCATATCCTGTTCCCGCATTGACCTTTCAGCATCAAGTAACCTTGTCATGATCTCTTTTTGCCGTTTTACTAATTGATCTGTTAATTGCTTATTCACCAGATCCATTTCAGTTTGCTCCATTTTTCCTGGAAGATCTCCGCCAGGCATCTGGCCCTTATCCTTCATTTTTTCCTGCATCTCCTGAAGTGCCCTTCTAATTCTCTCCTGTTCAGCAGCCATTTCAGCAAGCTCTTCAGATAATTGACGTCCTGATTTTCTGCCATTTTTTAGCTCCTCGATTTTCTTATTCAACTGTTGCTGCATTTGACTCAGACTCGGCTTCTGACCCTGTTTAGATTTTTTCATGGAGGGTTGAGCATTCGCCATCATTTGCATCATCATATCAAAATGATCATCTAACATTAAAGCAAGGTTATTAATGGAAGTCATCGTCATTTGCATCTCACTGGAAGCTTGAGGCCTTCGACGCTCTTTGTTCGAATCAATAACTTTTTCAAGATGACTGTTTAACTCATTAATCTCTTTTGTGATAAAAGACCCCATCATTGGATCCTTTTTGCCAAGGGCTAACAAGCTGTCTTCCAATACTTTAGCATCATCTTTTAGCTTTAATTGCAACTGGGCCAGAGCATTGAAGCGCGGGTCATTTTGTTGTAACTCGTTAAACTCTTTCATTAAACCCTCCTGGTCATAGGATAATTTAACAAGTCCATGAATAATTTGACGAAGTGATTCCAGATTCTGTGCCTCCATTTCCATCATCATGGAATTCTGCATGCCCTCCATTTGCTGCTGCATCTCACCCATCTTTTGCAGCGCTTTCTTTTGGGGTTGTTTCGCTTTAGAAGGACTTTCCTGTTCAAGCATCTCTTTGCTTTCGTTCTGCTGATCCTGAATTTCCTGTGTTTCCTCCGCAGGGGGAAGCTCATCATTCTTATCCAGCTCCTCTCCGAGTTTCTGAAGCTCTTTCAATTTTTCAGAAGTCTCTTTAAAAGCATCTTTTAACTTTTCCTGCTCTTTTGCCAGATCCTTGCTTTCGCTCGGCTTTTGGTCTGGAGTATCTCCTTCATTTTTTTTATTTTCTCCGTTTTCAGCGCCTTTCTTTTCCTCACTTTTGGACTGCTCGCTTTTATCTTTATTCTCAGCGTCGGACTGATCGTTCTTCTCTTTGTCGTTTGTTTTAGAGTCGTCGCTCTCTTTTTTATCAGTATTCTTATCGCCCTTCTTATCCCCTTGTTTTTTTTCTTTCTCAGGATTTTGTTCTTTTTCTAAGGTTTCAGTTTTTGCCAAGACCTCTTTTTGTTTCTCAATTTGTTTTTTGAGGTCTTCAATTGCCTGATCAAGTTTGAAATCATATTGTAATTGCTTGAAAAGCTCCAATGTTCTTTCCAATTCTTTTTCGAGATTGTTTGTATTCTGATTCATCTTATCCAGCAATTTCTGGATCTCAGAGATCTCTGCGTTTTCCTTTAATAGCTTCTGCAGCTCTTCAAATAGCTTTTTTGTTTCTTCATCAAGCAGTTCTTCCATGAGCTTTTGTATTTGCTCAGCTTTTTCCCTGATCCGCTCATCTTGCTCTGTGAAAGCTTCCTTCTTGTCTTCCAGAAGTTTATTCTGTTCTTTGAGCTGCTCAAGCAATTGGTCCAGACCTTGTTTTTGCTGAATAATATCTTCCAACATTTTTTTGTCCTGCCAATCAAGGTTTTGTTTTCCTTTTAATTTCTGATTGGCTTGCTCAATTTGGTCCTGCAGTTTATTGGCTTTCGTAACACTCTTATCAATCTGGCTCTCGGTGGTTTTTTGTGATTTGCTGATCTCTGCTATTAGATTATCGGCTGTCGGAACAAGAAAGGTATAAGTCGCCGAACGGGTAGACTTCCTTCCGTTCACACCATCGTTGTCCCACACCTGAAGATTGTATTCCAACTGATCGCCCGGCTGTAGTATCAATGAATCAATTGACCAGTTATAAAAGAAGCTTTGTTGTAACTGGTTTTTGGTAATCGGAATTTTCACAGATTGGTTTAAAGTTTCCTTTTGGTTTTCATCGCGAATACGGAAGTTTAATGATAGTTGTGTTACGCCATAATCATCCCCGGCCGTACCCCCTAGTAAAACCCGCTCATATAGCACGGTATCTTTAAAGTTATTTACGCTGATCTGTGGGTATTGATCTTTGATGACATTAACCTGATAGGCAATACGCTCTTTGTTTTTACTCTTATCGTTTTCCAAACCTATCTCATATTGTTCCGGGTTAAGAAACTTTCTTGCAAACACAAAATACTGATTATCAGTCGATTCAAATGCGAATAGTTCTTTTTCTGAGGAGAATGCGATGGTGGCTTTCTCTGCGTGCGCCGTATTTAACTTCCATCTGATATTGGTACCCTCAGGAACTTCCAGATTCCCTGCATTGGTCAATTTTTCATTTCTCCGTTGAAGATATCGCGGATATTCAAGCTCTATATTAAACTTCGTCAGTTCCGGGCGGTTGATGAGCTCCAAGGAGTATTCATCTGAAAAAAACCCGGCCGCTTCAATTTGAAATTCCAGGGGCTTTTGAACCCGCTCCAGGATATATTCGAATTTTCCTGGACCAGTCGGAATAAGCTTCAGTCTCTGGCTTTTGGAAACCAGGTAAGCGCTTTGAGGAACTGACGATCCATGTAAATCCACTTGAAAGGTGAAATTCTCATTATAGAAGGCCGTCAGGGATTCATTTTTAATGGTGAAGGTAAAGGGCGCTTCCGGTGAATAAGCCCGGTTAAAATGAACAATTCTGCCTGTGCTTTGAGTTAGAATGTTTTTATTGAAAAACAGAATCAGCAATACCAGCGCTACCGGGATTGCCAGATATTTTAAATGCCTGGTGTTTTCGCGGAGATCAATTACGGTATTGAAAGATAGCGGTTCGAATTCCTGAGATTTTTGCTGGACACTGGCAAAAGTTAAATCCGACGGATTTTGAGATGTTGACAGTTGAATAAGATTGACTAAGCGGTCTTTTACGTTCGGAATGGAGCTGCCAATCAGTCGTGCAGTTTGTTCCTCATTCAGACCACGTTTAGCGATCCACCATTGAAGCGGCTGATTCAAAAATCTTAGAATACAAAAGCCAGCAACAGCAAAGAAAGTGATAAAGATTGTTAGCCTCGCCCATTGGCTAAGCCAGAGATTGTGCTCAAGCACCGAGGCCGTTGCAAAATAACCAATCAGGATAGCTAATGTGAGAATCCCCCCTCTGATAAAAAGGTTAAGGTAATATTTCCGCTGAAAAGATTTTATCTTTTCATGAATGCGTTCTACTCCGGTGCTCATCGTCCAAACTGTTTAATTAGAAAACGCAAGTAATCCTATCAAAGTTGAGAAAGACCTAAGATAAGTTCATTTCATTTTTTAAACAAAAAATTTCAGTGAAAGGATCGTCATTCCTCTTTTCTAACATTAGCAGAAGGGGAAGACCAGTTGTACTCTTTCTCGAAATACTCCATCACATGCATTTTCAATAATTTTTCCTGCTCCAACAGATCAAAATGGGGGAGTTTTTTAATTAGTTTCCAATGTGGCCAGCCCTCTTTATCCTGACCATCCAGCACATAATAACCCGATAGGCTGAGCACTTTGCAGATTCCAATATGCATGAGATCCTGCTTTTCTTCTTTGGAGAAAATTTTGGTGCCACGCCCTAACTCCTGAACGCCGATGAGAAAAAGCACGCTGTTCAAATCTTTCGGTTTTTTCCCGATGATTGATTCCAATTCCACTAGTAAGTGATTCCACTTTCTATCCTGGTCAAGATCGCGCTTAAACATGTTGAAGCTCCTCCCAGTACTCATAGGCCCGCCGTAAATGGGGAATGACAATGGTGCCGCCAACCAGCGTGGCAACGCCCATTGCTTCGTTTATTTCCTCCGTTGAAAACCCAACCTCCCTGCATTTGCCAAGGTGATAGCGAACGCAGTCGTCACATCTTAGCACCAGTGAACAGGTTAACCCGATCAACTCCTTTGATTTCACATCCAGATGCCCGGCTGAATAAGCGTTGGTATCAAGATTAAAAATTCTTTTGATGATAAGACTTTCCGATGCCATGATCTTTTCATTCATCCGGGTCCGATAGTCATTAAAGTCATGTACCACACTCATATTTACTTTGTCGGTTAACCTGATTATATTCGATTTAGTTTTCAAGCAAAGATATTATTCATTTGAATAATTCAACGGCCCCTGAGATTTTTGAGGATTTTGTGTCCCTTTTCTTTCCCCGTTATTGCCGGGGTTGCTACAATTCATTGGTTAAAGGCGAGGATCTGGTTTGTACTAATTGTATTCTCGAGATGCCAAAATCCTACTATCATCTCGAAGCGGATAACTTATTTTACCAGAAATTCAGGGGCAGACTGCAAGTTAAGTATGTAATGACCCTGTTTAAGTTTGTTAAAGAAAGCCGGGTGCAGCAGTTACTTCACGCACTCAAGTACAAGCATCAGCCTGAAATCGGGGAATTACTTGGTAGGGTTTATGGTCAGGATCTTTTGGAGGCCAATTTCAAAAATTCTTTTGATCTGATCGTGCCTGTGCCGCTCCATAGTTCACGAAGAAGAATCCGGGGTTATAATCAAAGTGAGGAATTCGGAAAAGGATTATCCCAAATGCTGGAAGTGCCGTGTGACGATTCCTGCATGACGCGGGTGGCGAAATCGGAAACACAAACTCAAAAGTCCAAATTAAGCCGGTGGGAAAATGTGAGCAGTATTTTTCACGTGGTTAAACCAGATCCGATTGCGGAAAAAAGAATTCTATTGGTGGATGATGTTGTTACCACCGGTGCGACCCTGGAGGCTTGTGGCCAGGCATTACTCCGGGCGGGCTGCAAGGAATTAAGTATTGCCTGCATCGCTGCAACGCAATAATATCCGCCGAGGATTTATCCGCCGGAACGTTATAAAAAAAGCCCCGATGTTGTCGGGGCTTTGAAATGATATCAGTTTATTAATCAATAGTTCGATCCCGCCCTGATCATAGCGCAACGGAAGCCAATGGTAGCTGTGGCTGAATCCTGATCCAGGAATCTTCGTGTTCCTGGAGACATCCAATAAGCAACATCTTTCCATGATCCGCCCTTGTAAACTCTTGCGCGGTCAGTTATTAATGAAGTAAAAGCTTCAGGATTTTTTTCGAAATCACTGTTATAATTTCTCGCGTCATCAAGGAAGCCATCACGACGCATGGGATTCAAATCATCAAAGTCCTGATATGACATCGGACGGTAAACATCCTGAACCCACTCGCTCACGTTGCCGGCCATGTTATATAAACCATAGTCGTTCGGAGGGAATTCATAAATATAAGAAGTGATGAGTGCACCATCATTAAGGCGGCCAGCTATACCAGCATAGTCACCTCGCCCGCGCTTGAAGTTAGCCAGCATGAATCCCATTTGTTTGCCGTAAGGGTTACGAACCGCATGGCCATCCCATGGATAAATCCGTTGGTGTGTTTGCATTTCTTCCAGCCACTGGGTACCAATGAGGGCTTGAGCAGCATACTCCCACTCAGCTTCAGTTGGCAAGCGATACGAAGGCACAACGATACCAGATTCTAATGGGATCCGGCCGTCGCTTTCAGCATACTCTTCGCCAGCGTCCTGGGCTAGTTTTAGGTTTACAGCACGGGTTCTCCACACTGCATACCGATTGGCCTGACTCCAGGTAATCCCAACAACAGGGAAATAACGGAAGCCGGGATATCTGAAATAATGTTCCACATAAGGATCGTTAAAAGCAAGCTTCCCAACCCAGACCATAGTATCGGGCAATGCCGCCTGATAGGCTTCCTGGGAGGAGTCTTTGGCTAAATAGTGAATGTATTCCAACCAGTGGATATTGGCAATTTCAGTCTCATCCATATAAAAGGAAGCCACGGAGACTGTTCTCTCGAGGTTATCGCGAAAAGACATGACGTCCTCTTCAAAAGAACCCATTACGGCCCTTCCCCCCTCAATGAACACCATGTTCGGGGCATCCGGTTGCCCTTCGTAGGCATTGACCATAAAACCACCGGCATCTTCATCATTAAATGCAAGGCCAGTAGCACTGCTTACTTGTCCAGGGTTTGAAGCGGTAGGTTTTCCTCCTTTGCCACCGAATAATGAGCAGGCTGACAAGGCCACCGATCCGCCAACAACCCACAAAAGAGCTCTGAATGAATAATTCATTTTCATTTTTGCTTTAAACTAACTGCTAATATAAATAGATAATCCCATGTTTTCCAAGTAGTCACATTGTTATCAATCAATCTTTAATCGATGATAAGTACTATGAAACGAAAAAGCATAACCGGTATTGTATTGAAAATATCTCTTCCAAATTTGGGAAATAATTAAGCGGGATTTTTATAAAAATGGCCAAATAAATAGTGCCTGTAAGGTATTGTTAAAATGGTATAATTTTTCGCCCACAGCAGGTCATAACTTTACCACCTATGACCACCACCCTGCAGGATTTCAGAATTATGCCCTTTGAGAAGAAGTGTGATCACATTACTTTCCGGGGTAATTTTTTAACTCAGAGAACCTTAGGCGACTGCAAAGTATTCTTATACCACGCAAATCCCTTTTTTGTGGAGGTTTTTTATTCTCCCAAGCATCAAAAAGTATTAATGATCAATGCCTTTGATAAAATCATGGGACTTGAACCCTACCTGGATAAAATTTCGTTGGCAGACTTGGCCGTCTGATGGTTCATCTGTTGCAGGAGTTCAATAGCGCCATCTACTGATGTTATATTTTCAATGACAAGCATCGCTTTTCCTGCTGAATCCCGCATTTTGCATTGACGCGAGTGGGTTTTGACAAAACTCAGGATCTGGCCAAAGGTATCGGAATTAAAGTATTTTTCATTGTTGCTGATAAAATTGGCGCGAAGTTTATCACCCTTCAAGCTTATTTTTTCAAATCCCAACCGCTCGCCATACCACCTTAATCTTACGGAGTTAACAAGCTCCTCTACAGTTGAGGGAATCGGGCCAAATCTGTCTTTGACTTCAGTCGTGAATTTCTGAAGTTGATCTTCATTTTTTATGTTATCAAGGCGCGCGTATAGTTGGAGGCGTTCGCTGGTATTATTGATATAGGTATCGGGAATAAGAATTTCAAGATCCGTTTCAATGACACAATCCTGTACGATGAGTTTTGCTTTTTCAGCCAGCTCAGCAGCGAATAATTCTTTAAAGTCTGTTTCCTTTAATTCCTGAATGGCATCGTCCAGTATCTTATGATAGGTATCAAATCCAAGATCATTAATAAAACCGCTTTGCTCTGCGCCTAACAGGTTGCCGGCACCGCGGATATCAAGGTCGCGCATGGCTACTTTAAAACCATCGCCTAATTCAGAAAATTCTTCCAGCGCAGCCAAACGTTTTCTTGAATCGGAAGTCAGTAGCGAAGCCGGAGGGGTAAGTAAATAACAAAATGCTTTTTTATTGGATCTGCCAACACGACCCCGCATCTGGTGGAGATCCGACAACCCAAACATATGAGCCTGATTAATCATAATGGTGTTGGCATTGGGGATATCCAGACCGGACTCAATGATATTGGTTGAAACCAGCACTTCATATTCTCCATCAATAAATTTAAGCATCACCTTTTCAAGTTTGTCGCCCTCCATTTGTCCGTGTGCTATGCCGATGCGGGCATCCGGAACAAGTTTGTAAATGGTGTTTGCCATAGACTCAATATCACTGACGCGGTTGTGTACAAAAAATACCTGTCCTCCCCGCTTTAACTCTAAGCTGATCGCATCGCGGATAATGACTTCGTTGAAGGTATGCAACTCGGTAGTTACTGGCTGACGGTTAGGTGGCGGAGTGGCAATGATGCTGAGATCCCGGGCGCCCATCAGGGAGAAATGAAGCGTTCTCGGAATGGGTGTCGCTGTTAGGGTTAGTACATCAACGCTGAATTTTAATTCTTTTAACCGGTCTTTTACTTTCACGCCAAATTTTTGTTCTTCATCAACCACCAGTAAACCCAAATTTTTGAAATCCACATCCTTACTTACGATGCGGTGTGTGCCAATAAGAATATCAATTTTGCCTTGGGTAACGTCAGCTAAAATAGACTTGATCTCTTTATCGGATTTAAACCGCGATACGTAATCAATCTTAACCGGAAAATTCGATAATCTTTCCGTAAAAGTGCGGTAGTGCTGCATGGCCAATATGGTGGTAGGGACCAGTACGGCCACTTGTTTTCCTTCAGTCGCGGCTTTAAAGGCAGCCCGGATCGCCACCTCAGTTTTGCCGAAACCAACATCGCCGCAAACCAGCCTATCCATCGGATGAGGATTTTGCATATCCGTCTTTACATCTTCTGTGGCACGGGCCTGGTCAGGTGTATCTTCATACATGAAGGATGATTCCAATTCTGCCTGCAAGAAGCCATCGGGAGGAAAAGCAAAGCCTGGCGCGGATTTTCTTTTTGCATATAGTTCGATCAGCTCTTTTGCAATATCTTTTACCCGCTTCTTGGCCTTGGCTTTTTTCGTTTCCCACTCCTGACTGCCCAGTTTGCTGATAACAGGCGGCGACCCGTCTTTTCCTGAATATTTGGAAATCTTATGCAGAGCGTGGATGCTGACATAAAGTAAATCATCATCGCGGAAAACCAACCTGATGGCTTCCTGCTCGTGTCCATTCACGATTTTCTTTTCCAGACCCGCGAACTTGGCGATACCATAATCGATGTGGGTGACAAAATCGCCGGGCTGAAGCGTTTGTAATTCCCGTAAGGTTAAGGCTTTGGATTTGGTGAACTTCTCTTTGGCTTTATACCGGTGAAAACGTTCGAAGATCTGATGATCAGTATAGCACACGAGTTTCAACGTTTGATCTACAAAACCATGGCGCAGCGAAAAATCCAGCAGTTGGAAGTTGAGTTGTGGATTAATTTCTTCGAAGACTCCCTTCAACCTCTCCAATTGCCTTGGCATATCGGCAGAGATAAAATTAATGTATCCCTGCATCTGATGATCCGTCAGGTTGGCTGCCAGTAATTCAAAATTTTTGTTAAACGATGGCTGCGCAGAGGAAGAGAAATCAAAAATCCTTGATGCGCCTAAAACAAAACGACTTCCGAATTCAATGCGTGAAAAACTTTCTGAACGATTGATAAAATTATAAGCGGGCTCAAACAATTGAT
>JBDSIM010000066.1:0-5163 GCA_039917935.1 Cyclobacteriaceae bacterium
AGGTAACATCTCCTATCCTATCGCAAAGGAACGTGACAGGGATGTATAATGCGGGTATCCGTTTAAATTTTACCTATCGGATCGGTCAGATGAACTTCGATGGAACACGTAAAAGAAAATCCATCAAAAATGATGATGTAAAAACGGAAGTAACTCAAGGAGATAACAACAATAGTTCAGGGTCGACGCAGAGACAGCAATAAATGTCAGGGTCGGCGCATCATCAGGCAAAATAAGTATTACAACTTGTAGCAAAGGAACTTTTTACTTCATCAACCTATTCGTCGCTAGGATTGCACGAGGGCTGTACGCGATAAGTGATTAGGTGGAATTTTAAGACTATATGTACACAACCAGTGAAACAGTGCCTGCCTATGAGTAAAAAATCTTTTCCCCCTTTGGTACCAAGTTGTGAAAATAAAGAAATCATCGTTTGGACATTGCATCGTGAAGAATGGATTGCTGAAAACCAAAAAAACTTAAAAAGGAAAATAGAGGAAATCTGAGGAAAGAATTTAACTACGAAATTGCCACCAGGCGGCTTTCGCGAAGTTCTTACCAAACTGAAACGATTTAAATCGCGCGCACCTTCAGCCAACACCCTTATATAAGTTACGGAATTCTTACCATTAGATGAAATCAATCGGAGGGCAGAAATTACATCATTCTTACATCCCATTTGATGCACTCAGGCACCAGCAACGGGCAACCTGCAACTATTATTTATTCCTTTGCTGGATCAACTTAGCTATCAGCCCTGTCCATCCGGTCTGGTGCGTTGCTCCCACTCCGCTCCCGTTGTCTCCATGAAAATACTCGAAAAATAAAACATGGTTTTGGAAGTGTTCATCCTGCTGCAATTTGGTGTACGTTCCAAACACCGGCCTGTTGCCTTTTGAATCTTTTTTAAAGATATTGATCATACGGTCTGAAAGATCATTGGCGATCTCTTTTAGGGTCAGCATTTTTCCTGACCCGGTAGGGTGCTCGATTGTGAAATCATTTCCATAATAATGGTGGAACCGCTGCAGGGATTCTATGATCAGGTAGTTAACCGGAAACCAAATGGGTCCACGCCAGTTAGAGTTACCGCCAAACAAAGACGTCTCTGCTTCACCGGCGGTATATTTCACACTAAAGGCAATGCCATTTGTATGAAAAGTATAAGGTTCTTTTTCATACACCTTAGACAATGCCCGGATGCCATATTCAGATAAAAATTCATTTGGGTCAAGCATGCGTTTCAGTAATGCCTTCATCCGGTGACCCCGTAGGAGAGACAGCAAATGGCGTTCGCCTCTTCCCTTCTCTTGCCAGCGCGAGATAAGGCTGGCCAGGTCGGGGCGATTGTTCAAAAACCACAGGAGGCGTTCACTGAATTCAGGATTGTTGTTGAATATTTCTTGCTCCAGAACCTCTACCGCGAACAAGGGAATCAACCCTACCATAGAACGCAGTTTTATCTTCAGCCGTTGATGATCACCTGTATGCAGGACATCATAAAAAAATTCATCCTCGTCATCCCACAGATTAATACCTTCGTTGCCGACATTTGACATGGCCCCTGCGATATACAGGAAGTGTTCAAAAAATTTGGTGGCGAGGCTTTGATAGACCGGATTTTCTTTTGACAATTCCAGGGCAATCCTCAGCATGTTTAGCGTAAACATGGCCATCCAGCTTGTTCCATCAGATTGTTCGATAAATCCACCCGCGGGCAACTGCTTGCTCCGGTCGAATACCCCGATATTATCCATTCCTAAAAAGCCTCCCTGGAAAATATTATTTCCGTTGTAATCTTTACGGTTTATCCACCAGGTAAAGTTAAGCAGGAGCTTGTGAAAAACTTCTTCCAGAAACTTCCTGTCACCCCTCCCCTCATTCAGCTTCTGGTCAATCTTATAAACCCGCCATGTAGCCCACCCGTGAACAGGCGGGTTAACATCGCTGAATGACCATTCGTATGCCGGCAACTGCCCGTTGGGATGCATGTACCATTCCTTTGTAAGTAAGATAAGTTGTTGTTTGGCAAATTCAGGATCGACCATCGCCAATGGAATGGTATGGAAGGCCAGGTCCCAGGCGGCATACCAGGGGTATTCCCATTTATCAGGCATGGAAATTACGTCCGCGTTATTCAGGTGCGTCCACTCACTATTGCGAATGGTTTTTCTTTCCGGAGGCGGAGATGGTTGTGCCGGATCGCCCTTTAACCATTGATCTACATCATAATAGTAAAATTGTTTGCTCCACAGCATTCCGCCAAATGCCTGACGTTGGATATTTTTATCATCCTCTGTTTTGATTTTGTTCTGAATGGAATTGTAAAACTCATCTGCTTCGCTTTGCCGCAGTTGAAAGATGGAGCCAAAATCTTTAAAAGGTTCCGTTAAGAAGACGTCTGACAATCTAACCTGAATAATTTTTGATTTTCCACTTGGGATATCCAGGTTATAATGAAACGCTCCCTTGGTTCCCTGGTGGGACGCATTAATAGATTCTTTATTACCTGTTAAAAGGTAATCATTGAAGCCATCTTTAAAAGTGCCCTTTTTAAAATGATTGTATAACCGGATCGTGTTGGTTTCGTTTTCGCAGAAATATAATTGTGGATCTCCATCCCCGTAAAGGTAATAGTCACCCAGCGCTTTGTGGTTTATATTCACGCAGGTTTCGGTGTCACGGAACATATTAGGTTTATACGGGTCATAGCCCCATGCCCATGTGTTACGGAACCAAACCTGGGGCAACACTTCCAACTTCGCCTTTGCCGGACCGCGGTTGTGAATGGTGATCTTTATTAAAAGGTCGCCTGGGGTTGACTTAGCATATTCCATGAATACATCGAAATATCGATCGTCATCAAATATTCCGGTATCAATGAGATCATATTCGGGCTCTGACCTTTTCCGGCTCGCGTTTTTGGTTACCAGCTTTTGATAGGGAAATTCCTGCTGCGGGTATTTGTACAGCATTTTCATATAGGAATGTGTGGGAGTGCTGTCGAGGTAGTAGTAATGATCCTTACAATCTTCACCATGATTGCCTTCTTTACCCGTGAGACCGAAAATCCTTTCCTTCAGAATAGGGTCTTTTTGATTCCAAAGGGATACGGAAAAATTTAGCAATTGCTGATCGTCACTGATACCACCAATGCCTTCTTCACCCCATCGGAATGCTTTGCTGCGCGCCTGGTCATGGGATACGTATTGCCAGGCTTCTCCATTGTAGCTGTAATCCTCTCTCACCGTGCCCCACTGGCGCTCTGCCAGGTATGGACCAAACTTTCGCCAGTTTCTTTTCTTGTCGCGATCATCAATTAACCGTTGTTTTTCAGCAGTCATATCAGGATTTAATGGAGATTTCATTCCTCGGGCGGTAATATAAAAAAAGAGCCGCATATCTGGCGGCTCATTCCTTATTGTGTATTAATTATCCATCAATGGCCTGGCCGTCACACTCAGTCTGTATTTCTGACATTCCCAATGCCTTAAATCCTTGGTATGAATGCAAAAACCCGCCTGCCTATTCGTAAGGCAGGCGGGTTAATAAACGCTTCACTGTTTTCCGGTAAAATTATTGATGTCTGGCGCTTTGTATTTACACTAGATCAAAGTTCTGTGATCGTGTGCCAAATAATGCGAAGCATCACGAAAATTCCTATGGACACATTGTCATCTACGCTGGACCCCGTTGAACCGGGGTTACAAAATTTTTCATGATTTCGATCGAAGGCGTAATCCAAGCTTGAACTTTAAACCTGAAACTAATTTGATTAAGAAACCAGGATTTCAGGATTCTATGGATCAAGTAAAAATTTAGTGTGTGCCTTTGACTTCACCCGCCTTGCTCAAGATCAACTCCACCTTTATACCTTTATACCTTTATACCTTTATACCTCTATACCTTTATACCTTTATCTAAACGTTTAGCCTTTATAAGAATGTCGTCGGTATACCCTTAATACGTCTTCAGCAAATCGGCATCCACCGTTTCAAATTCGGTCTCATGCGATTTAAAGTAATCCAGTTTGCGCGCAGCATAAGCACGTACATCTTCATCGGCTGCATCAGTTGCCATTCGCATGAAGCTACTGTTTTCCTCCTCGTTGATACGCTTATAAACGCGCAGGAATTCTTTGTCAAATTCGGAACGCTCGCTGCTTTTCAATTCTGATAATAGCCGCTGATGCTCCTCATTCATACTGGCAGGCAAGGAAATTTTTTCCTGTCGTGCCAATTTTTGAAGTTCCTTCGCCATTTCTAAATGCTCTTCCTGGTTTTCTTTGGCAAGGGATACAACCGAAGCTGCATATCCATTCGTGGTAGCGGCCTCAGTCAGGGCTATTGCCAAAAGATTATAACTCCTCGCTTCCACCAGAAACTTGGCGTCCGCGAGTTTTTGAGGATCTTCAACTTTCTTTTCGTTTTTTAGCATGGCCTCATTGTAGGTTAATGTGGATGTGCATGCAATCATGAGGATAGGCAGCGCCAATAAATAAGATAGCGCGCCTTTGCGTTTGAAACATAAAACATTCATAATGTCGCTTGTTTAGTTTCCTGGAAAGGATAAAAAATTATGCCTCCCGGGGTTTAGAAAATTTTGCCAAATAGCGAACCGATCTTCGATTTCACCTATTAAAAAATCGGATGGTGAGAAGAATTGGGGGGTAACCAGACAGCGGGCAACTACTCGCCCACTGCTTTTTGCAGCTCAGGCTCCGGTGTGATCATTTTCTGACCTTTTACTGGTCTGTCGCCAGCACTCATTTCTATGACCGGGGTGTCTGTTATTTTACGTTCTTCATTCTTTATTTCATGGACGAAAGTTTCTTTTTGCTCCTTCGCCTTCTTGTAAATCCCGATATCACCTGGATCACCAAAAATGAAAAATAATTTTTCTTTTAAAGTAGAAGCTGATTTAACATCCGCTATAATTTCATAATACTCGTGGAAATTTATGTGAATAGGGTCGTGTTTGTGATCAATATTTTTGGTAAGACCATAGATAACCTGTTCCTCTTCTTCCTGGTAAGTGCCAAATATTCTGTCCCACAGGATAAAGGATGCGCCGTAATTTTTGTTGATGTATTTTTCCTGAGATCCATGATGAACGCGGTGATTTGACGGAGTGGCCAAAATGTATTCAATCCATGGATGAAGT
>JBDSIM010000067.1:0-9754 GCA_039917935.1 Cyclobacteriaceae bacterium
TCCCCGGATACAGAATAGAAAATTCTCCCTTTGGAGGGATCAAGGATTCAGGGCTAGGCATTAAAGAGGGAGTCATCGAAGCCATCAAATGTTTTACTTTTGTCAAAACATTTTCCCTGCCCTGGTAACGTCATATGGAACAGGCAGCGTCACCGGGATGTGAGACACTTCCGTTACAAGTTCCAAGTTCCAAGTTTCAAGTTTCAAGTTTCAAGTTGTTTCAAGTTTAAGTTTCAGGATGTTTTAGGTTTGAAGTTCAAATTACCTTTGAAGTTCGGGGAGGATTTAGACTTCGATTCGAAATCACGGAACCCCGTAGGGGTGAATCATTTTCTAGCCCCCGGTTTCAACCAGGGGTTCAGGGTAGGCTGAAATTGTGTGCCATAGGAACCCTTGATCGCGGCTTCACATTATTTGGCGCACGATCACTGAACCCGATCTGGGGTAAAGTTTACGTGCAGAACGCCAGACATCAATATTTTTACCGGACAGCAATGGTTTCAGGTGTCTTGCCACAGAACTAACCTACTTCAACCTTCTCCTCCTTCAACACTTCCTCTACCGCCTGTACCAGCATTCTGACATCTTCGGGAAATATTTGTCCGATGTTTCCTATCCGGAAGGCGTTTGCTTTGCTGAGCTTTCCCGGATAAATAATAAACCCGCGGTCATTCAATTTTTGGTAGAATCGCTCGAAGTTAAAGTTTTTGTCTTGTGGGTAGAGAAAGGAACTGATGATGTGACCTTGAATTTCCGGGCGGATATATTGTTTGAACCGAAGTTTATCCATTCCATAATCCAGAATTTTTTTATTCTGTTTATACCTTGCTTCGCGCCCTTTTACCCCACCCTCCTTTTCAAGTTCACGCATGGCCTGCCGAAAAGCCATGATACTTAAAGTAGGCGGAGTAAATCGAAATTGGCCATTCGCTTCCAGCCCTGCCCATTGTTCATATAAGTCAAGACTTAAAGTCCTGCCTTGCCCCCTCGTTTTTTCAAGCTCGGTTCTGTTGCACAAGGCAAAAGCAAAACCAGGAATTCCCTCAATGCATTTATTGGAAGACGAAATTAGAAAATCAATATGCCATTTCCGCATATCCATTTCTACTCCGCCAAAGCTGCTCATGGCATCGACAATGAATACCTTGCTATTTTGCTGACAAACAGCGCCAATTTCACGAATCGGATTAAACAAGCCAGTAGTGGTTTCACTATGAATGCAGGCCACGTGGGTTATTCCCGGATGGGACTTAAGAAATTTCTGAGTAGCCTCAGGAGTGACTATTTCATTTTCGTCGAACCGCAATACGTGATGGTCAAGCCTGTAAATATTTGCCATTTTCGCAATTCGCTCCCCATACGCCCCGTTGGCTATTACGAGCAACACGTCTGTCTTTCCAATGACGCTGCTGATAACACTTTCAATGGCGAAAGTACCTGACCCCTGAATCAACACACATTCATATCCCTCCCGTTTCGAAACTTGTGCCAGTTCAAGCAATCCTTCCCTGATCTCCCCTACACAATCTATAAAAGCCGAGTCCCGCGAACCCATATCCTCCATTGAAGCCTGTTTAACAGTCAATGAGGTGGTGAGGGGACCCGGCGTGAAAAGTAATTTTTTAACAGTCATAAAGTCATTTATTCAATATGCAGGGGATGGTTCAATATTCTTTTCTAATATCAATATTAATCTGTAAAAAACCGCAGAAGAACTACAAAGGCGACAACGGTTGTCCACGTAAAATTCCAGTATGCTAACACAGCCGACCAGCTGATTTCGAACCAGAAAAGTTTTGGCGTCGCACAAATCCAAAAATCTAAACCTTCTTAAGTATTTGCAAATTACCTGAAATATAGGAATTTTTCACCCCCAACTGCATCATACGAAGCCACAAAAATAGGAACGGGGATAAATCGAAGCGTTCCTGGAATAAAGTACTGATGTAAAAAACAAAAATAACTTTATCGGCAATATAGCCGATATTTTAAAATATAGTCAAATAAGCCAATTAGTGTCAGCCGAATTAATGCAAATTTCAGATCAATCAAGAAATTAAACTCCGTCAAAGTAGTTAAGAAAACTGTCCATCATTATCTGATATTCAGCATCAGTAATGGGTTTGCTGGACACCTTATAGGCCCCCAGTCTGACGCAATCTTCCACTAACTGATGATCGGCATAGGTAGAGCAAATGCAAACAGCCGATCAAGGTTGGAAGAATAATTGCACAGGCACAACTGGCTATGAGATTTTTTATTCATCTTTACCTCTCCAGTCAAAAATAATGTGTGTTAGAAATATCTTTAAAGCTAGTTTCATGCTCCCTTATACTTTTTCTTTATGTCTTCTTGTCGGCATTTATTATCCAGCCTCCTCCCAGGATAATGAAATACCCTTCACTCGCGTGAATCTCCAAAACCTCAATGAATTTAAACCTGTCGGAAAGAACTGGAAAATCGCCGACGACGTTTTTTACGATTTCAAAGAAGGCGGGAAAACCAATATTAATCCCGGCACCGGCATATTGGTGAATGATCTATCAGGAAAAGATAAAAACAATATTTTTACCGTGATGGAGCACGGCGATATTGAAATAGAACTGGATTTTATGATGGATAAAAATTCCAATGCAGGAATTTATTTTCAAAGCCGGTATGAAATTCAACTGTTTGATAGTTGGGGCGTAAAGAATCCGAAATACCAGGATTGCGGGGCAATCTACGAGCGATGGGACGATACCAAACCGGAAGGACGAAAGGGTTTTGAAGGGCATCCCCCCGCGCAAAACGTGAGTAAAGCCCCCGGGCTATGGCAACACTTTAAAATCTATTTCCGGGCACCAAGGTTCGATGAAAAAGGTTTTAAAACAGAAAACGCGCGGTTTATAAAAGTTATTCAAAATGGAGTAATCATCCATGAGAATGTCGAAGTCACCGGCCCCACCCGGGCAGCCTTTTTTCAGGATGAAAAACCCCTCGGCCCGCTCATGATTCAAGGTGATCATGGACCGGTAGCCATACGTAATATCCTGTACAAGGCTTATGGTCTGGAAAAGGTAACACTATCGGGTATTAAGATCGCTGCGTATGAAGGCAAATTTAAATCCTTATCAGCATTTAGGTCGATTTCTCCGACGAAGGAAATGTCCATTAATACGCTTGCCCATACGGGCACCGACACCACTGATTATTTTGCCGGAAAGATCACAGGCACCATGCATATTCCTAAAACCGGGCCCTATTATTTTCATTTGAATCTCAAATGGATCCCTACAGTCATTAATTCTGACAAACCAAACGGCGGAGGTGAATTTCTTTTGGATAACAAAAAGGTGCTTGTGATCGATGGTGGTAAATCTGGATTTGGTTCCACAATTATTGAATTGAAAGCTGGTGACTATCCATGGGTTTTATCTTATTTTAAAAGCCAGAAATTTTGGTATGTTCCTACGGATGATATTGTCCTGGCTGTCGAAGCGCCTGGCATTGCTTATACTACCCTGAATCCTGCATTCAAAACTTTAGACGCGGTGGGCGCCATCAGGGTGGCCGTTAATGGAGAGCCCGTCATGTTAAGGAGTTTTGTCGATCATAACGGAAAGAAAAAAACACACGTGCTATCGGTGGGGGAACCAGGTAAACTAAACTACACAGTAGATTTAAGCTCAGGCGGTTTTTTACAATTATGGAGAGGAGATTTTACCGAGACTACTCAGATGTGGTATGGACGCGGAGAACCACAATTGGCCCTTCCGCTGGGTAGCGTGATATCTTTTTCCGGTAAACCTTCAGTTGCTTTTCTACAGGACAAAAATGAGGCATGGCCGGACTCAAGTGCCCAGTATAATTATATCGGATATGATGTTGATCAGGCTGGCCGGCCCGTATTTAAATACGCCTTAGGGAATACACAAGTCAGGGATTTTTTTGAAGGCTCCGCGGATGGAAAAAAATTAAAGCACAGCATTAACATTAAAACACAGGATGGTGCAAAAACATTATGGTGCCTGGTAGCGCAAGGGAACGATATCATCAAAATGCCGAACGGTTTATACTCCGTTAATAAAGAGTTTTTTATAGAGTTTGCAGGTAAACAGCAACCCGTGATCCGAAAAACTTCTTCGAACATGAACGAGCTGCTGTTGCCCATTGGCATAGCAGACAATGCAGGATCGATAACCTATTCCATTATTTGGTAAACACTCTCTCATAAATTTCACATGAACGCATCATCTTCTAAACCGATATTACCACGTGCACTCATCGCAATATTCTTTCTTTTCAATTCCTTAACGGCGCTGACCCAGGATAAACCGGAAGTAAAAGCAGCGTCACTTACGGAGGATGATTTCTATAAAATATATTCATTGCCCGTTCCAGAAGATATCATTCTGGAGGTGGGAGGCATGGCAACCTTGCCCGATGGCAGCCTCGCAGTATGTACCCGTAGAGGGGAAGTATGGACCATTTCCAACCCCTACGTTACCGGTTTTGAACGACCGGTCTTCAAAAAATTTGCTTATGGACTTCATGAACCCCTCGGACTGGCATATAGAGATGGCGATATTTTTGTAACACAGCGCAGCGAGGTTACCCGCTTACGCGACACAGATCATGATGGCAAGGCTGATTCTTACGACAAGATTTACGCCTGGCCTTTATCCGGAAATTACCATGAATACTCTTATGGGCCGCTGTTTTTACCCAATGGCAACATGCTGGTGACACTAAACCTGGGTTGGAATAATAGCCTGGGACATGGGGTTAGCCTTGTGCCCTGGAGGGGATGGATGCTTGAAATAACACCCGAAGGCGAGATGTCACCAGTAGCCTCCGGGTTGCGGTCACCTGCGGGATATGTGCGCAGTCCCGAAGGTGATGTTTTCTATACCGAAAATCAGGGAGATTGGGTAGGCTCCGGCAGGATAACTCACCTGGTGAAGGGGGACTTTGCGGGGAATGCCGAGAGTCTGCGGTGGTCTGATCTGCCAGGGTCTCCGGTAAAATTGCGTCCTGGAGATATTCCAAGTACGGGAAGGCCTTTGTATGATATAGCCAAAGAAGTTCCCGGCATCAAAGCCCCTGCGATATGGCTTCCCCACGGAATTCTCGGAATTTCCACTTCCGGATTGATATTCAACCAGACGATGGGAAAATTCGGGCCTTTCGAAAATCAACTTCTGGTGGGAGATCAGGGTCAAAGCAAAATTATGCGTGTTGCTTTGGAAAAAGTAAAGGGCGTGTACCAGGGAGTTGTGTTTCCTTTCCGCGAAGGATTCTCTTCCGGTATATTAAGGTTTTCCTGGGGTAATGACGGATCGTTGTTTGTGGGAATGACAAGCCGGGGATGGTCTTCTACCGGAAGGCAATTATTTAGTCTGCAGCGTGTAGCCTGGACGGGAGAACTGCCTTTCGAAATGAAAACGGTGAAAGCTATGCCCGATGGATTCGAAATAGAATACACCATGCCAGTAAACAAAGAGACGGCAGCCGATCCGGCGTCTTATAAAATAACAGGTTTCAATTATAAGTATCATTCCACGTATGGCAGCCCCGTTATTAATAAGGCCCGATGCCCCATTCTCGGCGTGGTGGTATCTGAAGATGGCTTGAAGGTGAGATTGGCAGTAGACAGCCTTCGCCTTGGATATATTCATGAAATTACCGCCGAAGGTGTTACGGCAAAAAGCGGAGGTCCCCTGTTACATAACGTGGGATACTATACGTTAAATAACTTACCGGATGGCGATAAATTAAAAGTGACAGCAAAGCCCCCGCTACACGATCACACCATGCCTGAAAAAAAG
This sequence comes from Cyclobacteriaceae bacterium, assembly GCA_039917935.1. Classification (GTDB taxonomy): domain Bacteria; phylum Bacteroidota; class Bacteroidia; order Cytophagales; family Cyclobacteriaceae; genus Chryseosolibacter. The sequence continues at coordinate 5,811 of JBDSIM010000067.1, forward strand.
ACTGACATCAAGACACTGGCTAAAAAGGCCGCAGCAGCCCCTGTAAAATCAACGGATAAAAGAGTGACAACAAAACCACCTTCCTGGAAGGAGCCTGATTACACCATCAACATCGGTACGAAACCCGGACTTAAATTCAATCCCGAACAATTTCAGGTAAAGGCGGGAAGCAAAGTCAAAGTGGTCTTTAATAATAACGATGACATGTTGCATAATTTCGTCGTAGTGCTCCCGGGTACAGCTATAACAGTGGGAGAATTGGCCATGAAACTCGGACTGGAAGGACAAGAAAAAAATTACATCCCAACGACTAACCAACTATTACATTTCACCAATCTACTCGAGCCTAACGCTACGGAAACAATTTACTTCGTGGCGCCTGATAAGCCCGGTGATTACACCTATGTATGCACGGTTCCCGGACATTTTTATATTATGCAGGGAGTTATGAAGGTGGTAAAATAAAAGAGAGGACGTTTTTATTTTTCCCGTCCTTTTTTCAAGGAGGGACCGTCCTACGCCTTGCACGGGTGATTTACGACCGTGTAAAACATTATTTTTTATTTTCCAACAAGCCTACGGTCGCAGTACGATCAAGAAGGAAACCTCGCCATAATCATGATCTGGTTTAAAACTTACGTCCTTGTGAGACCCAAAGCGTTACCGCACGTAATAGATACCTGTTAGGAACTTTTGACCGGGACGCTTATCTTTCTAATTATGAAATGGACATCCCGCATAGTATGGGTGGTGGCAATTCTTTTGCCAGCCTGCAATCAGCCAATCAAAAATATTCCACTCGCCTTACATCCGGAAAACCCACACTACTTTCTCTACAAAAATAAGCCTGCAATCCTGATCACTTCTGCAGAGCACTATGGTGCTGTGTTAAATCTGGATTTTGACTTTGTGGCTTACCTGGAAGAACTTTCTTCCAGTGGTTTAAATCTGACACGAACATTCACCGGTGCTTATCTGGAACCGCCGGGCGCGTTTAATATTGGACGCAACACCCTGGCACCCCCTTCTGAAAGTTTCATTTGTCCCTGGCCACGAACCACAACCCCTGGGTATGCGAACGGCGGAAATAAATTTGATCTCAGCAAATGGGATGAATTATATTTCACGCGGCTGAAAGATTTCGTACGAGAAGCAGAGAAAAGAGATATCATCGTAGAGCTCGCGCTGTTTTGTCCTTTTTACGAAGACAGCCAATGGAATATCAGCCCTATGAATTCCAACAATAATATCAATTCGGTCGGCCCTACTGACCGAACCCATGTTTATACTTTGGACAAATCCAACGGGTTACTGGAGGTCCAGGACAAACTGGTACGCAAAATTATTCACGAATTAAAGAACCATAATAATCTCATCTACGAAATTTGTAACGAACCCTATTTTGGTGGCGTCACCATGGAGTGGCAACATCACATAGCATCGTTGATCGCTTTTGAAGAAAAGAATTTTCCAAACAAGCACATCATCTCTCAGAACATAGCCAACGGAAAACTAAAAATTGTAAAGCCTCATCCATCCATTTCTGTTTTCAATTTTCATTACGCTACACCTCCGGTAGCAGTAGCCCAAAATTACCAATTGAACAGAGTGATCGGCAACAATGAAACAGGATTTAACGGAAATGCAGACAGCACTTACCGCAAAGAAGGCTGGTCGTTTATTCTTGCGGGGGGAGGTTTATACAATAATCTGGATTACTCTTTTACCTCGGATCATGAAGATGGATCCTTTCAGTACCCTCCCACCCAGCCAGGGGGTGGAAGTGCATCACTGAGAATCCAACTCAGCCATCTGCGAAAATTTATGGATAGTTTCGATTACCTGCGAATGAAGCCAGACAGCACTATCGTTGCTGGAACTGCACCTAAAAATTTTCACGTACTTGCTGAAGAAGGACTTCAATACGGAATATATGCCTTTGGTAAAGGGCCTATTTCCTTTGACCTTTCCATTCCTGCAGGAAATTACAGCCTGGAATTTTTGGATCCAATAACAGGAAAATATGAGGCGAAGCAAAATGTCTCCTCTGATGGAAAATTCAACATTACGACTCCTGCTTACCTGGAAGATGTTGGTATCAGGATATTCCATGAACGTTTTTCCAAGTAATCCAACGCGGATGTTTAAATTTAAAAAATATTTCAACGATAGAGTCGGTTCATTTTCCCCTCCTTTTTTTCAAGGAGGGGACCGTCCTGCGCCCCGCGCGGGACAGGGGTGGTGAACCCACTCGTAGGACATGTTCCAACAAGTAAATGACTCTAAGGATTAATTTTATTTTATCTAAATATTCCCTCCAAAAAGATGCTGCTCGAGGAAGTCGTTTCTAAATTTTCCATTGGGGTCATGTTGTTTTACAAGGTCCCGAAAATCATTCAATTTTTCAATACGCGACTGAAGCTTTGAAGGCGTCAGCGTAAATAGCTTTGCCCAGTGTGGCCTTGGTTGAAAGGGCGCCAGTTGTTCCTCCATCAGTGGAAGCAACTTGTTCACGGTATCCCATTCCTGCTTCCAGGTAGTGTGTATCGCAACACAATCTTTCGCATAACAAGGACTCATCCAGAATCTATCTGCAGCAATGGTCCTTATTTCCGAAATGAACAAATGGGGAGATATTTTTTCGTGCAGTTTTTCTACCGCCATCATCGCTTCATATCCATGCTCGAAGGGTACAAAATATTCCGCCTGTAACTCCTTGCCTGTACTTGGGGTAAATCCCATTTTAAAGTGCGGCAATCTTTCATACCACATCCCCGGTACTCCCATTTGGTCCGTACAGTTCTCGGCAGGCTGATCCTCAACAGGGTGCATATTTTTATCCGCCAGGGTGGCACTATAAAATTCCGGTGAAAAATGAAAGGCTTCACTTCCCTCTTCTACCAGGCTCTTGATCCACACCTCATTTACATTTTTATTTTTCCAATCAGTAAAAAGGCTTACGCTATAGCCACTTGACATGATCGCTTCGAAATTATTTCTCAATTCTTCCATCGGAAGGTTTCGATACACGATCTGTTGCATTTTAAACGAAGGCAATAGATCCAAAGTAAGCCTGGTTACGATACCCAGCGCACCAAGGTTTACGACCGCTCCATAAAAAGATTCACCATCATTTTTTGATAAAGTAATTAGCTCGCCTGAAGCATTTATAAACTCTATTGCCGAAACACCCGTAGAAAGGTTGCCATTTTTTATTCCTGAACCATGGGTAGCGGTGGCACAGGCCCCTCCCACCGAAATATGGGGCAGGGAGGCCATGTTGTGCAAGGCAAATCCGTTTTCATCGAGATATTGGCAAAGTTCACCATATTTTATCCCTGGCTCGATAGTTACTGAGCTCTTCGCTTTGTCAAGGGATACGATCTTGTTCAAAGCCTTGGTCGATATTTGATTTTCCTTACTGTCAGCAATCGTATTGAAAGAATGTCTTGAACCCAGCGGGCGCATTTTATCAAAACGCTTCACATAATCCTGCACTTGGCTGACATTCTCTGGATAATAAACATTGGAAGTACTGTATTGAAGGTTGCCTGCCCAGTTGGACAACGGCTCACTAGCCGATGTGCAACCTGTTAATTTTGAAAGCACTGTGCCGCCAACGAGAGCGGATGATGTTTTGAGAAAGGTTCGCTTATTCATGTTTTTATTTTACACGGTTTCAAATTATATGTGCCTTAACAATCGAAAAATTCCGGTCTTTATTTTTCTGATAATCTCTAAGATTTGAAAGCTATGAAAGATAAGAATTTTTTTGACGTATTATGAGATTGAAAGGATAGCTGAATCTCCTGTCACACCCGTACTATAATCCCCTCTTTTTCATGCGCAATAAAAACAGTCTTGCATGCCGGGTGATTCTTCCAACAAAGCATGCCCATAAGCCCGGCGATGACCAACCGCCGATCACCGATCACCGATCACCG
>JBDSIM010000068.1:0-4004 GCA_039917935.1 Cyclobacteriaceae bacterium
TGATAAATATCGAAAACATATTAAAACTAATTCGTAATCAGCAGGTCGTGGGTTCAACTCCCATTCTCGGCTCACCGCTATATCCCTGTTGGCATGAGCGTACTGTTGGAGAAAACTATGAATGTAAAAGTTACTTTTCGTTCACATGAATCTATATAATGCCTTATTGGTTGGGGCCGGGGGTTTTATGGGTAGCATTGCGCGTTATCTAGGTGTTATCAGCATCGATAAACGTTTAAATTCTATTTTTCCCTATGGAACGCTCGCGGTAAACTTATTGGGATCGTTGCTGCTGGGTTTTATACTGGCCTTTGCCATGAAAAAAACAGGTATCGCTAATGATCAGTGGAGATTATTTCTTGGAACCGGATTTTGCGGCGGGTTTACTACATTTTCCGCTTTTGCATTTGAAAATCTTAATTTGTTTGAACAGAAATTTCCCGGGTCTGCGCTCGTTTACATTTTAATTAGCGTAGCCGGCGGAATTTTAGCCGTATGGGGTGGAGTTTTGTTGGGCAGAACACTTGTTTAACATGGGTTGTTTATTAACGATATGCCCTATTGATATTTATCTGGAATAGTGACGCATGTCATATGTTAAATTGAAACCTGCGACTATCTTGATCGCAATGATTTGATCGGTTGAAGGCGACGAGCATCATTGAGTCAATTGGTAAATGGGGATCTTTGAAAACCCGAAGTTAATTAGGATATGGAACAAATAAAGAGTTTTCTCGCGACCATCATTCGGAAGAATATCTCCTCTGATGGCTGGAATTGGTTAGAGAGCGAGGCTAGATCATGTCAGAAAAAAACAGGCATTGCAAAATTTAATATCGCGTTTGTGGCGATGCCCCGGAAGACAGGCAAAACAATTATCACGATTTCGCCCGGGGAGGTAAATGAGTTGAAAGCATTGCGGAAAGATTTTTCGGTAACCGGTTGGTCACTTGATCGCCTATGCCGGGTTTGGCTCATATTACATCTGGAGTCAGTTGAACAGGAAAAATATACGGGCGCGATTGAAAATTTATTTCTCAATGCCGAAATGAGCGAGCTGGTTGCCCTTTATTCTTCATTGCCTCTTCTGGCTTATCAGGAATTCTGGAAGAAGCGTTGTGCCGAAGGTATCCGAAGCAACATAGGTCAGGTTTTGGAATCGATTATTTGCGATAATCCCTATGGCGCTGAACAATTGGATGAAGCAGCCTGGAACCAATTGGTGTTGAAAGCTATTTTTACCGAAAAATCAATCCTGAATATTTCGGGCCAGCAGGAACGGATGAATCCGAAACTCGCCACTTCTTTGTGTGATTACGCTCATGAAAGATGGGCCGCACATAGATCGGTTAATCCTTTGTTGTGGATGTTTGTCAGCCCTTACATCAATGAGAAGAATTTTCCGGATATGCAGCGCATCTTTTCTTCAGAAGATCCGATCGAACGGCAGGCTGCTGCCTTAGCCTGTTATCAAAGCCAATACCGACAGGCAAAAGAATTATTGGGACAAGATAAAGAACTAAAAAGCAAAATAGAGAAGGGTGAGTTGAATTGGACTACCCTTGCCAAACAAATGGATAAAGTTGAACAGTAGGGTCGGCATTCCTGAAAGCGTTCTCACAACCTGCCTCATGCCAGCCCATGATGTTGCCAAAAATGTAAATTGCCATCGCTTATTAAAGATTAACCATCAATTCAGTAAATAGAAACCAGCATATGTGTTGCAGTCATAATTTAACGGAAAGAGATATTCAGCCAGGAGTACCACTGTCTCAGTACATGGACAGCATCAAAGGAATGCAATTTTTTGATCCCCATGTGCACATGACTTCTCGGACCACTGATGATTATCAAGCCATGGCGGATGCAGGAGTAGTGGCCCTCATCGAACCCGCATTCTGGTTGGGTCAGCCGCGTACCGGTGTATCAACATTCCGCGACTATTACAACAGTCTCATCGGATGGGAAAGATTTCGGTCATCACAGTTTGGTATAAAACATTACTGTACAATAGGCCTCAATTCCCGTGAGGCAAACAACGAAGCCCTTGCCGAACAGGTGATGGAAATTCTCCCGCTCTTTATTTATAAGGAAGGCGTTGTTGGGGTGGGGGAAATCGGATTTGATGATCAAACCCCGGCCGAAGAAAAATATTATCGTCTACAACTCGATCTTGCGAAAGAGGCTTTACTGCCAGTGCAGATTCACACACCGCACCGTGATAAGAAAAAAGGCACTCAACGCAGTATGGATATTGCTATTGAACAGGGTCTTGATCCCGGGATGGTAATTGTGGATCACAACAATGAAGAGACAGTGAAAGAAGTTTTAGACCGTGGCTTTTGGGCAGCCTTTACCATTTATCCTTTCACTAAAATGGGCAATGAAAGGATGGTTGAAGTCGTCAAACAATATGGCGCAGAAAGAATCATGATCAATTCCGCCGCTGATTGGGGAATCAGCGATCCGTTAGCTGTACCCAAAACTGCTGCGTTGATGAAACAACAAGGCATTAGCGATGAAACGATTCGAATGGTTACCTATCAGAATGCTATCGCGGCGTTTGGTCAAAGCGGTCAAATTAAAGAGGCGGATTTCAATGCGGTGAAAAATATTGATCAAAGCCAGAAGTTCGCGGGGAATACCGTATTACGTGGTGGCCAACAGCCGCGTATTGACAAAAATTCTCTAATCATCCGGTAACGCATTCATGAAGAATAAAATTATCGGTTACCTTCGACTCATGCGGCCAGCAAATATAGTCACTGCAGTGGCCGACATTCTCGCGGGTATTGCCATCTCAGGATTCTTGATTACCCATCCCTCAGATTTCTCACCCCTTGTTTGGCTCATCTTGTCAACGATAGGGTTGTATGGCGGAGGAGTTGTCATGAATGATGTCTTTGATTCTGCACTGGACAAAGTTGAACGCCCTGAGCGACCCATTCCCAGTGGCCTGATATCCAGAAGCGAGGCATCCGCGTTGGGAATCACCTTATTAGTCATTGGAATTTATTTTGCTTTTTTGGTGTCTGATTTTTCCGGGTTGCTGGCACTCATTATCGCTGCGGCAGCACTTGTTTATAATAGGTGGTCGAAACATCATGTTGTTCTCGGGCCATTGAATATGGGAATCTGCCGCGGATTAAATCTTGTACTGGGGTTAAGTATCATCCCATCGCAAGTGGCAGAATATTGGTTCCTGGCCATCATACCAGTTATTTACATAGCTGCCATTACTATGATCAGTCAGGGAGAAGTGTATGGTGGTAAAAGGATGACACTGATTGCGGCGGCGGGGTTATATCTTCTCGCAATGGTGGGGATTCTCTATATTTCTTTTTTAAAGGATCAAATGCTAACGACCCTGGCCTTTGTGGTGCTCTGGGCTTTGATGGTTTTTTTACCCCTTCAAAGAGCGATGCGCCTCCCTCAGGGAAAGTTGATTGGCAAAGCGGTCAAGGCAGGTGTTTTGGCCCTGATCTTAATGAATGCGGCCTGGGCCTCAGCTTTTGGGGTGACCTATTTAGCTTTGATCATCATTTTATTATTACCCCTTTCCCTTTTATTGGCCAAAGTCTTTGCAGTCACCTGATACCGGTTAAAAAAATTAACCCCAGGCACAGGGTAGCGCAATTGATTCTCAATAATTTTGTTGGTAATTGCCTGTTTATAAATAAAAATGGATTTTTTACAGCAGGTCTTTCAGGTTAAGTTTGAGTACAAAGTTTTTTTTACGACCCATTTATTTGATGAAAAGAACGATGTCTTGAGTTCGTTTCTTGAAACAGGTAAAAAGAAAGGCGTCGTCCAGAAAGTTTTATTGGTAATTGATGAAGGCTTCCTGAAGCATTATCCTCACCTCATCGATCAGATAAAAGAATATTTTTCCGGGTTGGCAGGAATTCGTCTGGCCAATAATATCATTATTCTTCCAGGAGGAGAGGCGGTTAAAAACAGTGAAGAACATTTTTACAAAATTGTTGAAGCCGTTCATCAATCGG
>JBDSIM010000069.1:0-3595 GCA_039917935.1 Cyclobacteriaceae bacterium
ATAGTCAGTAACATGCCTTTTACCACCCGTCATTTTATATATAAGCCAGGTGTCTACTGTACCGAAGGCTAGGTCACCTTTGCTAGCTCTGTCTCTTGCACCTGCCACGTTGTCCAGAATCCATTTCACCTTAGTTCCAGAAAAATATGAATCAATGACCAGGCCGGTATTATGCCTTACGTAGTCATCAAGCCCTTTCGCTTTCAAGGCCTCACAGATGGGTGCAGTGCGTTTATCCTGCCAGACAATTGCATTGTAAACCGGATCACCCGTTTTCCGATCCCAGACAATGGTGGTTTCCCGTTGATTGGTAATGCCCATTGCGGCCACTGCGGAAACATCGACACGCTGGTCTTTTATCAATTTATATAAAGTGCCGAGCTGACTGTTTAAAATTTCAGCAGGATCATGTTCAACCCATCCTGATTGAGGGAAGATCTGTCTGAATTCCTGCTGGGCAATGCCTTTAATAGTTCCCTGCTCATCAAATAGAACTGAACGTGAACTGGTAGTGCCCTGATCCAGCGCTATAATGAATTTTGAAGCCATACTTATATGAATAATGTTTTAAATAACCAGGAGCCTAGCAGTCCACCAATTAAAGGTCCTATCACCGGTATCCAGCTATAAGACCAGTCGGAAGTTCCTTTTCCCGGTATAGGCAAAATAAAATGGGCGATCCGAGGACCCAGATCGCGGGCCGGATTAATAGCAAAACCTGTCGTTCCACCAAGACTAAGCCCAATCGATATAATTAAGCCGCCCACAACCAAAGGGTTCAAACCCTCGACAAAATTATTCGCACCGATAAAAAGAATTCCCAGCACTAACACCGTGGTACCAATAATTTCAGAAATGAGGTTGGGGATAGCCGAGCGCACCGCAGGTCCTGTGGAAAAAATGCCTAGTTTAACGGCTGCATCCCCCGTTTCTTTCCAATGTGCCAGGTAATGCAACCAAACCAGAAGGGCACCACAAAATGCACCTGCAAATTGAGCTAGCATATATCCTAAGACCTGATCTCCCGGAAAATCTTTATTAACAAATAGCGCAAGGGTGATGGCCGGGTTTAAATGTGCGCCGCTGATCCTGCCCACGGCATATATCGATAGCGTAACTGCCAGTCCCCAGCCCAATACTACGGTAAGCCATCCGGATCCTTCTGCTTTGGAGCCTTTAAGCAGAACGCCGGCAACGACACCATTACCCAATAAAGTGAGCAGCATGGTGCCTAAAAATTCAGCTAGATATGGAGACATAAGTATGGGTTTTGGTTTAGAAATTATGGCATCAAATCAAATTTGAAAATAGATCAATTCTGATAAAAAAAAGGCTGTACCATAAATGATATCCCGAATTCTTTAAAGGTCCATCACGAAAAAAAACACCATCATTGGTATAACCCCCCTGTTTCTGTAATATTAGGATTGAATGATTTAAATTAGCATTATTTTTCGGATGTCTCTAAAGAGATGGCTCAAATTTCCACTGGCAGGTAGTACGGCCTACATCATGGTCTTATGCATTTTAATGCTTTCCTTTAATTTCTGCCATGCCCAGATTGAACCGGAACATACAGGATCTGCGACTGAAAGTATTTTCAAATGTCGCCCTGAATGTACCATTGAAAGAAGGTGTAGTTGAATTAAAAGAGATCCTGATAACTTCCCGGCCAATCGATAGCAATATCGAAGAGCCTTCAGTTAATGCCAGGAGTGATGAGTGTAGAGCAAGGTTCCCTGCGGTGCAATGTTGCGGGGGCCGCGTAGATCAGAATCTGGTTTAGAAGAGGTTCGTTCACTCGGGTTTTTATTCATTGCACCAAAACCCCGTTTAGTATTATTTCCCGTCTAAACGCCCCTCCGCCAATTCGGCTCTTCGCGTCTTTACTCTATCCATGATGAAATGGCCGATGGCTGTTCCCTCTGTAAATCCGTGAACGACAGCAGGCCGGTAATGAATACCGCCGTATATTCGGCTGATGGCTGCTTCCTGTGATGCATCATGAAATGATTTGAAACTTCTTGAAGGTAAACCGAACTCCACTTCTGTGGAATCAACAAAGGAAAAATTTTCACCAAATAATTTTGTGAGCGTAACCGAAGAGGCGGAAGAAACAACGCTATGCCCACTGGTATATTCGGGAAATGGAGGTGTTTGCAGCAAAGGAACCCAATCTTCATCAATAAATTCGTTGATATAAGATTCAGGCCTTACTAATTTTGATCTGTACTTTTCATCCCAGCAACTGATAAACCCATCAATTAATGACAGCGAAACCAGAGCATAGGCTTCAGCAGATTCTACGAAATCGGCATTGGACTTCTTGCAGGCAAGTCTGGTAATATTCATCCAGTGGCCTCCGGGTGATATTTTTTTTGTAGCAAACATCACATGACCTTTTACGTTCATCACAAACGGGTTGCAATCCCAGAAGGAGGCAATCTCCCGTTGTTCCTCACTCAAACCCTTGCCCAAAGTATACACCTCATAAGCTTCCTTGTAAAAAAGACTATTCTCATTGCTGGAGAAAGCAGTAGGACGGGCCGGTTTAAATTGGCCACAAGAATCAATGACAAAAGTCCTGATTTTTGCCCAATGTGGTTCAACCGCGTCCATGTATGCAGGCGGTGTTGGCCGCCACGTTGCCGGATCGTCTTCAATGGAAAACTTAGGAAAGGAACGCGATTGCTTGTAATTATCTTTTGATGCCCAGGCAAGAACATGTTCTGCTACCTGTGTTCCATACTGAATTGACCGTTCAAATATTTCTTCAGGAACCCCCGCATCTTTAAACTCCTGCATCATCTTATTATAGAAGTCATCCATCTTATCTTCCGAAAAAATAAGTGCCTTTCCCACAGTGAGCATCGCCTGCACAGAAGCTAATGGATAACAATACTCCACGCTTACTTCGGGTTTGGGAACCGCCTCAAGGCCATTCACCTGACCCGCTAAACTAAGAAATTTTGGATTTTCATTGATCGCCGCTTCGTACCCCGCGATACACATATAAGCATAAATTCTGCTAGCCACCGGTGGAGAAAAAATATCGTGAACAATCACATCGGTAACCTGCTTTACAGACCTGTGAAAAAATTCCGAATTCTTCACTTTGGGTTTATAATCCTCGCTTGGAACGGATACCGAACATGCAGCAAAACTTGTCACTAAAGCGACGGCCACAAATCTTGATAATAGTCTATTCATCTTTTCCATTAATAACAAATTTAAAACTTTTCTGTGCATTAAAACACAATTCCTTCAAAACGACTTAATACAGTTCAAAAACCCATCTTTCTTAAATGTTGATTCTGATTTTTACGGTTGCTTATTTCCGGTCAATCAAACCCAGTTATGAACTTCTGCCACTTCTTTTCAGGGATGGCCAAAAATCAACAGGGAAGCATTATTTCGGGACACCAGAATGATTTTATTGCCCTTAATACCTTCCAATTTCTTGATATCCCTTCCCTCACCTGGCACAAAAAATCCCGATTTCTGATGGTCAACGGTTGTAAAGCTACCTTTTCCATTTCCCAGCATTACCAAACCGTAGCCCGCATCATAGGTTCCGATATCAGGTTGTACGCCA
>JBDSIM010000070.1:0-2664 GCA_039917935.1 Cyclobacteriaceae bacterium
GTAGCTTTCCTTACAGGGCTTAAAATAAGGGGCGCAGACCGGGTGGGTTTAATCAATGATGTATCAAAAATAATTTCCGAGGAATTAAAAGTGAACATGAGTTCGATGTCTATTCATACTGATTCGGGCATTTTTGAAGGAGAAATAATGTTATATGTAAATGATACGCGCCATTTAGAGCAGCTTATCGGGAAGTTGCTTGGTGTGGAAGGGGTAATTAAAGTGAGCCGGTTTGATTCTAAAGAATAAACGTTTTTGAAAGGGTGTTTCGAATGTTATCTTTGACCCCGCAAATAAAATATGCCGCTGAATCCGATCATATATGAGGAAGTAAAGAAAATCTTTACTGCTTATCTGGAAAATAAGGAGCTAAGAAAAACCCCGGAACGGTATGCTATTCTGGAAGAAATTTATTCCCGTGGAGGCCATTTTGATGTTGAATCGTTGTACATCAGCATGAAGAATAAGAATTATAGGGTTAGCAGAGCCACCGTTTACAATACCCTTGATCTGTTAGTGGAGTGTGATCTGGTGAGCAAGCATCAGTTTGGAAAAAATCTTGCACAGTACGAAAAATCCTACGGTTATAAACAACACGACCATTTGATCTGTACGGATTGTCATAAAGTAATTGAGTTCTGTGATCCCAGGATTCAGAATATTCAAACGACGGTGGAAGATATTCTTCACTTTAATGTGTTACATCATTCCCTGATATTGTACGCGGCCTGTACGAGGGAAAATTGCGAAAATCGGAAAGTTGTCTTAACCCCCCTGCCATGATATTTGAACAAGAAATAAAAGAGAATGTACTGATATTAAGACTTTCGGGTGATCTCATCGGAGAGGATAACGGTGCAAACATTTTAGACAAAGTTAGCATGGCCATTCAGGATAATATCCGGATTTGCGTCATCGATATTTCAAAACTCCGGTACATTAATAGCAGTGGTATCGGTGTACTCATCACCATACTTACTAAGTTCAGAAACAAAGGGGGTGAGGTTTATCTCATGAAACCTTCGGAGACCGTTCAAAAGCTGTTAGTGATTACAAAGCTGAACGCGATTTTCCAGACAATTCAAAAGGAAGAAGAAGTTTTCAAAATGTCCAGGAAATAAGATGCCAAAAGTAGACGTATTGTTAGGCCTTCAATGGGGAGATGAAGGCAAAGGCAAAATTGTGGATGTACTCGCTCCAAAATACGATGTTGTGGCGAGATTTCAGGGCGGACCAAACGCTGGTCACACCCTGGAGTTTGACGGGATCAAACATGTTTTGCATCAGATTCCTTCCGGTATATTTCGACCCACTACGAAAAACGTTATTGGCAATGGCGTTGTTTTAGATCCCATTGTTTTCAAAGGGGAAATTGAAAAGCTTCAAAAATATGATCTCAAGGTCAGGGATAATTTATTTATTTCAAAAAAAGCTACCCTCTTACTACCCTCTCATAAATTGCTGGATCAGGCCTATGAAAAAGCGAAAGGAGATGATAAAATTGGATCTACATTAAAGGGAATCGGCCCGAGTTACCAGGACAAGATCGGCCGTCAGGGACTTCGTGTCGGCGATATTCTGCTGGACAATTTTGCTCAAAGGTTTAAGAAACTAACTGCCATACATTTCAACATATTAAGCAACTATGAAATTCAATATGATTGGAATGATCTTGAGCGACAGTTTTTTGATGCCATTTCTTTTTTGAAGCAATTCAAGCTGATTGAAAGTGAATATTTTCTAAATGATGAATTAAAAAAGGGATCCAGTATTCTGGCAGAGGGCGCACAGGGATCGCTCCTGGATATAGACTTTGGAAGTTATCCGTTTGTTACCAGCTCTAATACGGTCACGGCGGGGGCTTGTACCGGGCTTGGGATCGCGCCCAAAAATATCGGCGAAGTCTTTGGGATTTTTAAAGCATATAGCACGCGGGTTGGCAGCGGCCCTTTTCCTACTGAGTTAATGGATGAGCAGGGAGAGTTATTGAGAAAGCAGGGAAATGAATTCGGCTCTACCACCGGACGTCCGCGGCGTTGCGGGTGGATTGATTTGCCGGCATTGAAATATTCGATTATGATCAATGGCGTTTCGCAGCTTTTAATGATGAAAGCGGATGTGCTAAATAATTTTTCAGCCATTAAGGTTTGTACGAAATACAAATTAAAAAATGGAGATATTACTGAAACATTGCCCTATGAGCTTATCTACGAGCCTATTACACCGGTGTATGAGGAATTAGAGGGATGGAATAGTGCGCTTACAGACATTACCGAAGATTATATGCCTTTGGCACTCAATGAGTATATTAAATTTCTCGAAAGCCACTTAAGTGTTCCGGTTACATTGCTCTCCACTGGCCCGGACCGGAAGCAGACCGTTTACAGGCACAATTCCCTGGCTTCCGGCAGGTAGTTGCTCAAAAATTTTTCTCATCCCTACTTGCATCATGTAACTAGAAAATATACCTTTGCACTCCCATTTTGGAAGGAAGTGGTTTGGAAGTAAAGTTTAAGAGTCTCTGAAATAATGAAACTCACGTTGAACTCAGTATAGAAAGGATCGCAGAAGTTGTGGTTTAAGGAGACTGGGGGTCAAAATGTTCTTTGAATGAATGGATAATTGATAGCGGACCCCCTTTAATGGTTATTTACATGGACCATT
>JBDSIM010000071.1:0-28562 GCA_039917935.1 Cyclobacteriaceae bacterium
GGCAATGGAAGATAAAACCAGCCAATAGATATCCTTCGGATCGGCTAATTTCCAAAGATCATATTTGGTTGGATTTGATTTGAAGCCTCAAAATCCAGGAAGGAAATCGGCTGCATAAAGAGATTGGTTGGAGGGGCGGGTAAAAGTTCCTGAAGATTATCAATCGCCACTAGCTTTAGGTGGCGGATTTCGGAGGCTCACAAAAACCAGGGCATTAGTAGCCCCAAAATAAAGATTTTTTTAGCAAATACGCTTCCCTGGTATTTAAAATTTTGTTTAAACAGTTTATTTTTTGATCAAATTCTCTATGACGAATTTATGTTTTCTGTTTTTTCTTCCTGGCTGAAGGAAATAAAACGTTGTTCAGAATAAGTCTGTAACCCGCAGAATTGGGGTGCTGATTGAGGTCAGTGGGTTCTCTTCCTCGTCCGGCAACACCCTCCGGATCATGACCACTGAAGTAAGTCCAATGCCCACGTCCTAGTTCGCCATAAATATAACGCACCCGGCTTTCACTTTTGTTTTCTCCCAGAATGAGTGCTGTTGGTTTAACCACATATTTGTTGAAGGCCGTGGTTTGTCCATGAAACTCTTTTATTAATTGTTCATGATTCTGGGTAAGCATGGTGGGAACAATATCCCACTTGGCAGAAAAATTGAAAACAGCGAAAAAATCCTGGGAAGATTGAAAATGTTCCCAGCCGACATTAATATCTGAAAACCTTCGGCTATATCCGGGTTCCAGCGTAAATTTTTCAAAGGCCAGTGTTTTGGTGAAGTCCAGTTTCGCCTGGGCTCCCGGATCTGAATCATCGCCGTCAACATTACTTTCATTGATGTCAATGCCTTCGGCTGCCAGGGCTATGTCAAATGTTTCCGCTCCCGAACACATCGCAAACAAATATCCACCGGCAGCACAAAATGCCTTTATCTTTTTGGCTACCGCAAGTTTCATGGCTGACACTTTATTAAAACCCCTCCTTTTAGAAGTTACTTCCTGAATATCAGCCTCAATCCTGGAAGAAGATCTGCGCATAAACCTTCCGTGTTGACCTGTGAAATCTTCGTGATGTAAATGAAGCCAATCATAACTGGCAAGGGCTTCATCCAGAACTTCCTCATCGTAAATAATCTTATATGGAATTTCCGCATAGTCGAGAACCAGCATAACGGCATCGGTTTCATCCAAAATCAATTCATTTTTCGGTGAGTACACGGCAATCCGTGGTGCTTTTTCCAGCCTTACTACATTCATATTTACAGCAGGGCTCGCTATCTCTTCCAGCACCTGGTGGGTTGCTACATCACTTAATATTTGATGGTACACCCCCCGGATAATGCATTCATTCCTGATCTCCTCTGAATAAGAAATCAGAAAGCTTCCCCCGCGGTAGTTCAAAAGCCAATCAATATTCTCTCCTCGCTGGAGAATAAAATAGGCAATTCCATAGGCCTTTAAATGATTACTTTGATCGGTATCCATGGGAATTATAATCGAAGCGCTCCTTCCCAAAAACGGTGAAAGAACCAGCAGCGCTAGAAGGAAGCATCTCATGCAGATAAGTGTAATGTGTTACCCTTGAATTTACCTTTTTTCTTTCTCCATTTTACAGAAAGAGCAAAATTGTTTTTCAAATTTGCGATAGAAACCTGAGTTTGCAGAAAATAAATTACCATGCCGGAATTACCAGACCTGCAAGTCTTCAGCAGTAACCTGTCGAAAAAACTCGCTGGAAAAAAAGTTCAAAAATTAAGTGTTGTCAATAAAAAGAAACTGAGAACCCCGGAAAAAGAATTGCGAAAAAGTCTGGAGGGGGCAAAGCTCTCAGGAGTTTATAGGGTTGGGAAAGAACTGCATTTTGCCTTTGACAATGGAAATATTTTGGGGCTTCATTTGATGTTACGAGGGGGCTTGCACCTTTTCAACAAAAAAAATGATGCTAAATTTTCCATCATTGAAATACTATTTACCGACGGCACCGGTTTGGCACTGTCCGATTTTCAGGGGCAGGCAACCCCCACACTGAACCCTGTCCCCAAAGATGGTGAGGACGCTCTGTCCAGAAAGGTGGGCTTTAAATTCCTGAAAGAAAAATTGACCAGATCAAAAGCTTCGGTAAAAAATTTACTGTTGGATCAAAAAATTATAAGGGGAATTGGAAATGCCTATGCCGATGAAATCCTCTGGCAGGCCCGGATATCTCCGTTCTGCATGGCTAATAAAATTCCCGATACTCACCTGAAGTCGTTGGCCAAGGCGGTGCGTTCAGTTTTGCGCAATGCTGAAAAAACCATTCGGAAAAATCATCCTGACATTATCAGTGGAGAAATCCGTGATTTTTTAGCGATTCATAATGCAAAAAGGACGCATAGTCCGACAGGCGCCAGAATCCGTATTCAAATCACGGGTGGCCGGAAAACTTACTATTCAGATGAACAACTCCTTTTTTAGGATACAAAAAAAGGAGGGTATATTTATCGGGGGTAATCTTATCAATGATAGCCCTTTCCTGTCGGAAAATCATAAAAATTTTAGTCGTTCGCATTTCATTTCTGATTGTATTAGCCCGCGCTTTAATTTTATTGAAGACGGCTTGAAGAGTCTTTTTTGAATTCGATATCGCTCACGTCGTTGGCAAAAAAGAGAAGCGTCATGCCTCTGGTGCCTCGCTATTTATGGATCAACACCGGTAGCCCGGCCTGAGACTGGTTAAGGTGGTGGATATAAGGATATAAGGGAGGTGGGTTATATGTAGAATTCGAGTTGAAAATCGGTTTCATTTCCTGGGGATTGGAGGGGCCTCATCGCGATGATCTGGGCGCGGTTAAAAGTGCGGATGAATTCTAGCCTGCTGATCCGCTGTTTACTTTGGCCGGGCTTGATCTTATGGTATTGCATCCTGCCGGATTTATTGGCTACGGCGTTGTAAACCCAATCGCAATGCACCGGGATAGGGGAGGGCACGTATCGCATGGCGTTCAATAGTGGCGGATAAAGTCCTTATACAACATTGAGTTTTGCTGGCCATTATATTTTGCCAACAGGGAATACGCGGTATCGGGAACGTAATTGAAGCGTTGTTTATAGTCCTCGATCTTCAGACACAATTCTCCTATATAATACCTGATCTGATCCAGATTCCGACACGCTGACGGCTTGACGAAATTCTTAGTCGCAAAATTCTTCAACTCGCTCTCAAGATGCTTTTTGTCAAATTCTCTCATACTATTGTGTAATTATACACAATGATATTGCCTATATAATTAATAAACAAGTATCATATGTGTAATTTTGCACAAAAACGAAACTGATAGTTTATATAATTATATCTAAGCGATTGATTTTCAAATTTTTATATATCACTAGCTCATCTGAATGTTCCACATGGAATAAAGCTAAAGCCGATTGATACTCTTTACAGCTTTTTCAACAAAGTCTTAACCATTAACCTGGGTAATGCAAACTGCGGGTTGTTGACTTCTACTAGGACAGCCCTTATTCGGTGTGGCCATTTAGTAATTTTATGATCCGGAATTCAGGGCTATTGATTAAACCAAAATTGAAAAATTCACATTTTCACGAATTCACTGAGAGCATTCCGTATGCCTTCTCCTTCTATGGATCGGTTAACTTCAAGAATATCTTATGTCCTTCCCGATATTCTTTTGGGTTACTTCACGACGTCGAAAATTGCTGTGATGATTTCGGTAAAAGTTCACCGAATAAACAGGTATCCTTTCGTCGCGCAGTAAACTTAGGTCGTTTTCATCCCCTGATTTTATTTTGGCGCAACTGGATAACGGGCGGTCATGAGTTAGGAAGGCACCTACTTTCTTTGCCACTATTCTTATCTATTCCGGGAACAAAAGCCCGGGCGGCACGGTTTTAGCTATGTTGACTATAGAAAAAAATTTGAAAATTGTCCCGGCTTCTTTGCGCTATCTGGAAATATTCCTCGCAAAAAAGTGACTTCATCCTTCAAATCCCGGTAATAAATTCGATCTTTGTTTCTCTGTTGGTACTTCCGTTATCCGTTCTGTTTCTTGCATCTCGGCCTGAACTACCTCAACATTAACCTTTTATACAATTAATAACGAATGAACATTTATGTAGGAAATCTCAGCCGCCAGGCGGGTGAGACTGAATTGAGAATGCTTTTCTCAGAATTTGGTGAAGTAAAATCAGTAAAAATCATTAAAGACAACCTTTCAGGTGAACCGAGGGGATTCGCTTTTGTGGAGATGGAAGACCATGCTGCAGGAATTCAAGCTATCAAGGCACTTGATTCAAAAGAATTTGACAACAAGAGGCTTAAAGTAAACGAAGCAAAACCTAAAACTTCCGCGCCGAAGGTGTATAACAGCTTTAGTAGCAACTTCGGTTACAAAGACCGTCATAGCAACTATTGAACTTTTCACATTAGCGCCAGTACTACTGCACCAACTTCCCTGAAGTTGGTGTTTAAGTTTTAGCCGGTTCATTTATGCTGGATTCAAAGACGCGTGTAGCGGGTTACGATCGATGAAACAGAACCTGCCTGGGTCTTTTAATCAGGAAAACCTTATTTTCTTTCCTTTCAGGGCGATTACGGGCTTTTTTTTTGCCTAGGGGTAGCTAGGATTATATAAATAAGGTTGTATATTTGAACCATATTATTGTCACAAACTTCTGTTTAGTAAGGTTCTTCCTAAGTTATTCTTCCTAATCCCTTAAGTTTACAGTAAATGAAGTTGCCACGGAAGTGATTCATGGCAACAGAAAAAGAACACAATTAAATTTTAAAATAAATGAAAGAAGGAGTAGTAAAGTTTTATAACAACTCAAAGGGTTTTGGGTTTATAAAGCCATCAGATTCAAGCGAAGACATCTTTGTACATCAAAGCGGTCTTATTGACGAGATTCGCGAGAACGACAAAGTGCAATTTGAAGTAGAAAGAGGAAAGAAAGGTCTGAATGCTGTAAAAGTTCAAGTCATTCAGTAATACAGAAATTTAACTTTGCATGAAAAAAAGCTATCCTGAAGGATGGCTTTTTTTTTGGTCGATCGCTTCCATCTACGGCATTTGTCGGAGGCATTTTTCCTGGTTCTTCTATCAAAAAATGTGGATTCCACTATCCCGTACATTTACTATATTCAAATCGAAAATTTCATCTAAACTTTTCCCTATTGTCAAACCATGAATTGAAGCGCACCCTTTCTCCCACGATGTTATGGGGCCTGGGTGTCGGCTATGTGATTTCGGGGATGTACTTTGGCTGGAATTTAGGACTTGAACAAGGGGGTACCCTTGGCCTGGCAATAGCCACATTTTTTATCATCATTTTGTATATCACTTTCACGTTTAGCTATTCAGAACTGGCGTGTGCGATTCCTAAGGCGGGGGGCGCTTTTGTCTATGCGCACCGGGCGCTTGGAAAAGATTTAGGATTTATTGCGGGAATCGCCCAAAGCATCGAGTTTATATTTGCTCCACCCGCCATTGCTTTTGCAATAGGCGCATACTTCAATTTATTTTTTCCCAGCATTCCCATCCTGACGATTGCCATCCTGGCTTACGTTCTTTTTACCTCCCTGAACATTTACGGCGTTAAAGCCGCGGCCATGTTTGAACTTGTCATTACGATTCTGGCGGTGGGGGAACTTCTGTTTTTTGCCGGACTTACGCTGCCTCATTTCGAATGGCAGAATCTGGAACATAACGCACTACCCAACGGATGGCGTGGGATCTTTGCAGCAATACCTTTTGCCATTTGGTTTTTTTTGGCCATTGAAGGTGTTGCCAATGTGGCGGAAGAAGCGGTCAATCCCCAACGCACCATCCTCATTGGATTTGGGTCCGCTATCCTGACCCTTGTAGTGTTGTGTTTACTAACCTTTACCTCGTCCGTCGGCGTTGCGGGATGGGAAGCTATTGTTTATAAATCAGATGGGACTACTTCAGACTCACCGCTTCCCCTGGCTTTAGGATTCATCGTTGGAGACAATAATGTTTTCTATCATTTGTTGATCACCGTAGGATTATTTGGTCTAGTGGCATCTTTCCACGGAATAATCCTTGTGGCAGGAAGGTCAACTTTTGAGTTTGGACGGGTGAGATTTGCCCCTGCGTTTTTAGGAAAAGTTAACCCCCGATTCCAGACGCCCTCGAATGCTTTATTAATGAATATGGTAATTGGTATTATCGCCCTTCTCACAGGTAAAACATCTGAGATTATTACCATTTCCGTCTTTGGGGCGCTGACTTTATATATTATTTCGATGATATCTCTCTTGAGGTTACGAAAGACTGATCCCACACTACCCAGGCCTTTTAGGGTTCCTTTTTTTCCACTTTTCCCTTATACAGCACTGATTATAGCCGTGGTCTCATTTATCGCAATGGCCTTCTATAATTACCGGTTAGCAGGTATCTATTGTCTACTGGTGTTAAGTTGCTACGGAATATTTAAATTATGGCAGGGTTATAACAGCCAATCTCTCCAGCGTAGAAATTGATTTAACTGATGAAGGCAATGAACGAAAAAGACATCATTCAATACGTTAAGGATCATCCGTCAGGGAAAGTAAAAATAGCCTTTACAGATATTGATGGCATACTGCGTGGGAAATATATATCCACTGAAAAATTCATATCGGCTTCGAAAAACGGTTCCACTTTTTGCGATGTAATCTTCGGATGGGATTCTGGTGATGTAGCGTACGATAATGTGCAATACACTGGATGGCATACCGGCTATCCTGATGCGCCGGCAAGAATCGATCTGTCAACATTCCGTAAAATACCCTGGGAAAATGACGTTCCTTTTTTTCTTGGCGATCTGATTGATCAGAATAACAAGGAAGCATTTGTTTGTCCCCGGCAGTTGCTTAAGAAAATTACCAAAGAGGCAATAAGTGAAGGATACACGGCCTATTTCTCCCAGGAGTTTGAGTGGTTTAATTTTAAGGAAACTCCCCACAGTCTGCAAGATAAAAATTTCAGAAACCTGACGCCGCTCACTCCCGGAATGTTTGGCTATTCTATTTTACGAAGTACACTTAACAATCCCTTCTTTACCGATCTTTTCGAAGGCTTTCGCAAATTCGATGTTCCGTTAGAAGGGCTGCATACCGAAACAGGACCTGGAGTGCTGGAAGCTGCGATTCAATACGCGGAGATAGGGGAAGCTGCTGATCGGGCGGTATTATTTAAAACCGGTGTGAAGGAGCTTGCCTATCAGCATGGTATCATGGCAACTTTTATGGCTAAGATCAGCGAAAGTCTACCCGGATGCGGAGGGCACGTGCACCAAAGTCTGTGGGATAGTGAGAGCAAGCATAACTTATTCTTTAATGCTGTTGATGAGCATAAAATGAGTGAGGTAATGAAAAGTTATATGGCGGGGCAACTGTATTGTCTGCCCCAACTTTTGCCCATGTATGCGCCAACAGTGAACAGTTATAAAAGATTAGTAGAAGGGGCCTGGGCGCCCACTACCCTTACCTGGGGGGTTGATAACAGAACAGTTGCCTTGCGGGTTTTGTGCGGCGATCAAAAATCCGCCCGATTAGAAACACGTGTGATCGGTTCGGATGCGAACCCTTACCTGGCCATGGCGGCCGCCCTTGCCTCAGGATTGTATGGTATCCGTCAAAAATTAAAATTAACACAGCCTGCGACTCAGGGAAATGGGTATCGTGATTATTCGAATGGCGTACTTCCCGCGAATCTAAACGACGCCACACAAATGATGAAAAAATCGGAAGTAGCCAAAACAATTTTGGGTGAAAAATTTGTTGATCACTTCACCAAGACCCGTGAATGGGAATGGCGCCAGTCACTGAAAGCAGTCACCGATTGGGAACTCCGGAGATATTTCGAAATTATTTAATACCTGTATCCGCAAGTTCGACCTTGTCCAACGCCGATATTCGAGACCTAAACCTAAACTGAAAATTTAAACAAGGCATGACTTTCGATAAAATTTACCAGTACAACTTTCCAACAACGATACGCTTCGGCGCGGGTGCAGTGAAGGAACTTCCCGATTATTTAAAAAAGAATAATCTATTCAGGCCCCTGATCGTTACCGACCCTATTGTGGCTCAACTGGATTTTTTTAAGGCCATAATCGGTGACCTGAAGCAAAAAAGCATCACCCCGGAAGTCTTTTTTGACATTCATAAAAACCCGGTGAAGTCCGACGTTTACAAAGGAACGGATGTGTATGACAAGACCGGCAGGGATGCGATCATCGGTATTGGAGGGGGTGCTGCGCTGGATGTTGCGCGCGCCATACTTTTGCGTATAAACCACCGCGAAGATTTATTCAAGTACGATGACCTCATAGGAGGTGATGTATTTGTGACCAATGAAGTGCCGCACTTTATTACCATACCCACTACATCGGGTACAGGCAGCGAAGTAGGCCGCAGCGCTATTATTGCCGATGATGAAACCCATCAGAAAAAGATTCTTTTTTCACCGAAGTTACTGGCGAAAATTATTTTTGCGGACCCGTTACTAACAATGGAGTTGCCTCCGTTTATCACGGCAGCCACCGGGATGGATGCACTAACCCATAACATGGAAGCTTACCTGGCTAAAATGCCCCATCCTTTGTGTGAAGGTATTGCGCTTCAGGGCATTACGCTTATAAGAGAGTCGCTTGAGACAGCGGTGAATCACCCTGATCTGGAATCGAGAAGTAAAATGCTTATTGCCTCGTTGATGGGGGCCGTTGCCTTTCAAAAAGGGCTGGGGGTCGTACACTCACTGGCGCATCCCCTATCATCCTTGCTGGATACCCATCACGGTTTGGCAAATGCTGTAAACCTTCCTTATGGAATGGATTTTAACAGTGAAGGTTTTGAACAAAAATTCAAACAAATCGCTCGTGCGCTGTCACTGAAGGATGAAACGGGTAAAGCAGTTGTAAAATATTTGTTTGATTTCAATTCACGCATCGGGATTCCTCATAAATTGGGGGCGATAGGAGTGAGGCAGGAACACATTGAACCGCTGGCGGATCTTGCCATTGCGGATTTTGCCCATCCGAACAATCCGAAACCCGTTAGTCGGGATGAGTTTAGAGATCTTTACCTCCGGGCGTTGTAAAATAAATCAATGCAGTATCGAATGCATTCAGAGGCGGATAGGGAATCAGGATTTTTCGTCCAGAGAGTATGGAAGATCCTATTTCAAAGCATTATAATTATTAAAAAATGGATCGTACCGTCACCATTGGTATAACCGATTGCAGTAAATACCTCAACTACCAGAAGTGGTTTGAAGCTGAACCAGGTATTGCAGTAATCAAATTAAGCCATCACACAAACAATATCAGTGATATTGAAAAATGTGAGGGGATTGTTTTAAGCGGAGGGGAGGATGTCCACCCGCGTTTTTATAAAAAAGAATCCTATCTGGAATATTGCCATGAGATTGATGAGAAGCGAGATGAGTTTGAATGGAAAGTATTGGAATATGTAGAGTCTCATCAGTTGCCCCTTTTGGGAATCTGCCGGGGGCTCCAGGTGGCGAATGTTTTCTATGGAGGAACGCTGATTCCCGATATTCCTGCTTTCGGAAAATTTAACCACTCCAGAAACGTAGATACCGATCGGTATCATACAGTACAGGTTGATCCACTGAGCCAATTACAAAAAATCGTTGGCTTATCTCAGGGTGAAATAAACAGCGCCCATCATCAAAGCGCTGATCTGGTCGGAAAAAATTTGGTAACCAATGTCATCTCGCCCGATGGTGTGATTGAAGGACTGGAAAGGAAGGATAAAGAACATCAAGCCTATCTCATGCTTGTGCAGTGGCACCCGGAACGAATGACTGACCAGCAAAATGCTTTCTCGAGGAATATTAAACGGAACTTTATCGACGCCGTGCGGGTGGGGAAAAAAATATGATATTTTTCACCAGGAAGCTTTGGTCGACTTCAAATAATAAATTATTGTAATGAAAATCATTAACCCGGCAACGGAAGAATTAATAAAGGAACTTCCTGAAGATACGGCGGCAAGTTTGTCGCGTAAGATGGAACTGCTGAGGTCTTCTCAGCAATCGTGGCGTCAGACTTCATTGGTAGACCGGGTTCAGATCTTGAAAAGATTTTCAATCCTGCTAGAGGAGAATATTGAAGCCCTGGCCTATGTGCTGACGGCTGAGGTAGGCAAGCCGTTGCAACAGGCCAGAAATGAGATTAACGGAGCGCGTACACGCATTTACTGGCTTGTTGAAAATGCCGCAAAGTATTTATCGGATGAAGTCATGACGCGTTCTGATAATATAGAAGAAAAAATCTTGTATGACCCGCTTGGCATCATTTGTAATATTTCTGCATGGAATTATCCCTACCTCGTAGGGGTGAATGTTTTCGTTCCAGCGCTCCTGGCAGGTAACACCGTCATGTACAAACCATCAGAATATGCTACCCTTACCGGACTGGAAATTGAGAAAATGTTGAAGAAGGCGGGTGTTCCGGAAAATGTTTTCCAGGTGGCCATAGGCGGCGCCGCGACCGGTGAAAATTTACTTGACCTTCCTTTTGACGGATACTTTTTTACCGGGTCGTACAAAACAGGGAAATATATTTACGAAAGGGTGGCGACCAAAATGGTTCCCTGTCAGTGTGAACTCGGCGGCAAAGACCCTCTGTATGTGGCAGATGACGTATTGGATGTTAAAGCCGTAGCGGCTGGCACTGCAGACGGGGCTTTTTATAATAACGGTCAGAGTTGTTGCGCTGTCGAAAGAATTTATGTGCATGAAAAAATTTATGATCGCTACGTAGAGGAATTCAAAAAAGAGGTGAGCAGCTGGAAAAGTGGACTGCCTACAGAATCGGGAGTTTATATCGGTCCGTTAACAAGGAAAGACCAGCTCCAGGTTCTTGAGAATCAGGTAAAAGACGCCGTTAAAAAGGGGGCTACCGTGTTGCTGGGTGGTGACCGTTTGAGCAAGAAGGGTAATTATTTTGCACCCACCGTGCTAACAAATGTGTCGCATGACATGATGGTGATGCGTGATGAATCTTTCGGACCGGTTATCGGTATTATGAAAGTAAAAAGTGATGAGGAAGCTACTGCCTTAATGAAGGATACGGCGTATGGACTTACCGCTTCTGTCTATAGCCATGATCAACACAGGGCAGAGAGAATTCTTCGCCAACTCGACACCGGCACAGGCTATTGGAATTGTTGTGACCGGGTAAGCGCGGCGGTACCATGGAGTGGTAGAAAACAGTCCGGCTTCGGGTCAACATTGTCGCACCTTGGCTTACGCGCCTTTGCGAAACCAAAAGCATTTCACTTAAGAACTGCCTGAAAATGGAGTGACCAGGATTTTGCTTCAAGTCGACCTTTGCACACGAAACGGACGCTCACGACTCGTCACTGACCACTGACGACCACTGACCACTCACTAATACCATTATGGTCAGAAAGATAATCCACATAGACATGGATGCTTTTTACGCCTCGATCGAGCAGCGTGATAATCATGATTTCCGCGGTAAACCCATCGCCGTAGGAGGCTCTCCGGAGGGACGCGGTGGAGTGGTGGCAACGGCGAGTTATGAAGCACGTAAATTTGGTGTCCATTCTGCCATGCCTTCTAAACAAGCCTTGAAACTTTGTCCCGATATCATTTTTGTACGTCCCAGATTTGATGTTTACAAAGGAGTTTCGCAAAACATCCGGGCGATTTTCGAACGGTATACAGACCTTATTGAACCGCTTTCTCTGGACGAGGCTTTCCTGGATGTTTCGAGTGACAAACTCAATATTGGTTCGGCTATTGATATTGCTTCACAGATCCGCAAAGCAATAAAGGACGAGTTGCAGCTTACGGCTTCTGCCGGGGTCTCCGTCAATAAATTTGTGGCCAAGATTGCATCAGATCTTCATAAACCTGATGGACTGACCTTTATCGGACCATCACGTATTGAGGCTTTTATGGAAAGCTTACCAGTGGAAAAATTTTTCGGTGTGGGAAAAGTGACAGCCAATAAGATGAAAAGTATGAGTTTGCATACTGGCGCTGACCTTAAAAAACTCACAGAAGCTGAGCTGACAAAACATTTTGGGAAAAGTGGACAATTTTTTTTCAGGATTGTGCGGGGAGTTGATGAGCGCGAGGTTCAGCCTCATCGCGAAACCAAGTCCATCGGAGCAGAAGACACCTTCCCTTATGACCTTACTTCCATAGAGGATATGCAGGATTCTCTCCTCAAAATTACTAAAACCGTGTATGACCGTTTGATGCGAAAAGGCTTAAAGGGGAGAACCATTACGTTAAAAATTAAATACCACGATTTTAAACAAGTTACAAGAAGCTACTCCTTTCCGAATGGAATTGATGACAAGGAAATCATTTACCAAACCGCGATGGAACTTTTAAAGGGCACTGACATTGACAATAAGAAAATCCGGCTTCTGGGGATCTCGCTCTCCAATTTTGGGGATTCTATTGTCAGACAAAAAGGGGAAGATCCGGCAGATCAACTAAAGTTATTTTAAGTGCAATGAAGTTTTATCCAGAAAGTAATGGAAAGAACGCTCGGGATTTAATACCAGCGGCCTTACCCCGTTTTAGGGGTTTTTTCCCGACCCGATCTTGTGTTATTTTCATGGTTCCTGACTTCAAAGAAATAAAGAAAAGTTGTAACTTTGACCGCATCGAGAAAACACTAAAAAAGCAAAAGTAATTTATGGGAAAATCGCAAGAAACGTGGAATAAGAAGGAAAACGAAAAGAAAAGACTAAAAAAGAAGAAGGACAAAGAGGCGAAAAAGGAAGAAAGAAAAGCGAACGCAAAAGAAGGTAATAGCTTCGAAATTGCTTATGTGGATGAGTTTGGCAATTTTTCCTCTACGCCACCGGATCCCAGAAATAAGGTAAAAATCAATGAAGCTGATATTCAGATCAGTGTTCCCAAACATGTCGCGCCTTCTCAGGCTGATCTGATCCGCAAAGGAATAGTTACTTTTTTTAACGATTCCAAAGGGTATGGATTTATTAAAGATATGGAAACACAGGAGAGTGTATTTGTGCACGTGAATGGCCTGGTTGAATCCATAAAAGAAAATAATAAAGTGACTTTTGAGGTTGAAATGGGCCAAAAAGGACCCAATGCAGTCAACGTTAAGCTTGTCCATTAAGCTAACGGTAACAAAGATCGAGGAAGTTGTGAGGGCATTTTCATTTTGCCATATCCGAGAGCCTTTTTTCATTGACGTCACATGTATTCCCATGACAATGACGTCAGCCATTCCGATATTCAGGATTTTTGATTACGCCAACGCTGTTGAATTTTATTCCTATTGCCTTCCATTCAAATATTCAATAGATTGGACAAAATCAATTGTAAAACTTATTTAAAGGAGGAACAAAATGGCTGAAAGCGTGTACAAAGTTATTGAACTGGTAGGCACCAGTACTGAATCCTGGGAAAAGGCTGCTCAAGCTGCAATTAACAGAGCATCAGAAAGCCTCAGGGACCTTCGTATTGCAGAAATAGTCGAGCTTGACATGCAATTGAAGGATGGAAAGGTGGAAGCTTTTCGCGCCCGTGTGAAAGTCTCCTTTAAATTTGAAGGTAAATAGTGGGCGTTTTGTTTTGATCCGAGGGCATTTACCGTCGCGCAGGAACTATAATCGCCGGCTTTCGTTAGTTATGGTTTAAAGGTCCATGATAAATATTAGAATAGACAAACCAGGCGAACGGATTTTTGTCGTGAAGTTTGTGGGAGCAAACCGTGCTGCCGCCGAAAAAGAATTACAGGAATTTATTGCCAAACGACCCTTTACCCGGTATGTAGACCACCATAATCCCAATAACCAGATAATTGAAATTCATGAGTCGGTATAACTGCGGTTGCATTATCCAAGAATAGTTATCTTGGTAGGGTGGCTTAACTTAAAATCAGATTTTCTGTTATCAATGGCATACTTTCTGTTGACATATCCTTTTTTATAGATCTTAATTCTGGCTTCAAATCCAATCCGGAGGCCGGGTTCCAGTTTTATCTTTTCAAAAGTTTTTGTGTAAGCAAACCAGATATGATCTGCCACGGGTAAGTTGGTTTCTTGATCAATTATATTGAGCAGAAGTAAGGTCGGTTCGCTATAGCCTTTGAAATTATTTTTTTTTCCAAACCTGCTGAAGACTCCCTGGAATCTTTTTCGATCTCCTTCTTCCCTCGCTAAAAGTTTACGCATAAATAATGAAGTCGTGCGGTTGTATAAAGAATTGATTACTTTTCAGAAGGATGCATCCACATATTTCAAATGTATCCGGGGGAAGGCAAAGTTAAACAGAAATGTAAAGTAAACTACTGGTCAGAATTCGCTTCGCTGCTTGGCCCATAGCAAATCTACTGTTATACAAAGAGGCCTTGAGGACGAAGATCTTACATTTATGAATTGGCTGAAAAATAACATGAAGCTGTGCTGATTCATCTTTCGGCAGCGATTGATGGCGCGCTAAAAAATGGAGAAAAGCAAAAGTTTAATGGGTGTTCTGTTAAACCTGATTAATTTTGAATCATGCAAGAAAATTTAAACGAAAAATACGCCGCGGTTTTAAAAAACCTTTCCATTGCAGATTTTAATGCCATGCAGAAATCCGTTATTGAGCGATCGACCGAGGTCGATAATCTGATGCTTCTGGCGCCTACAGGAACCGGTAAAACCCTTGCCTATTTAATTCCGGTGATCAATACTTTAAAGAATACCCATCAGGGTTTGCAAGCCCTTATCATTGCCCCGTCGCGGGAATTGTCCCTCCAGATTGAAGAAGTATTCAGATCAATGAAGACGTCCTTTAAAGTCAGTTGTTTTTACGGAGGGCATTCCATGAAAACAGAACAAAATAGTTTAAGCGACACACCGGCAGTGATCATCGGAACCCCTGGTAGACTTGCAGACCATGTCGAAAGACATTCATTTGATCTATCCTCTGTAAAAATAGTCGTTCTGGATGAGTTTGATAAATCTCTGCAGATGGGTTTTCACGATCAGTTAAAAATTATTTTCAAAGCCCTGAGTGGAAAGCAAAAGCATCTTTTGACTTCTGCGACAAATCCGGATTCGCTTCCTGATTTTTTGCCTTTCAGACGGATTGAAACTTTAAATCACCTGCAATCAGACGAACCTATAAAACTTTCGCTGAAGCTTGTTCACACAAAAAGCACGGAGAAAGTGGAAACCCTTATGAGGTTAGTAGCCGGTTTTAACGACGAGGTATGCCTGATATTTTGCAATCACCGTGATGCCGTAGAGAGGATCAGTACACTGTTTAAAATGAATAATTTTGAGCACGGTATTTTTCACGGTGCCCTGGAGCAAATCGACAGAGAAAAAAACCTGATCAAGTTCCGGGGGGGAGCACACCATGTTTTTATAGCAACGGATCTGGCTGCGCGTGGACTTGACATTCCCGAGATAAGGCATGTAGTGCATTATCAACTCCCACAAAGTCATGAGGCATTCATTCACAGAAACGGACGCACGGCCAGAATGCACGCAGCAGGCGAGGCGTATCTGATCTTGGCAGATGATGAATCTTTACCGGATTATATTGATCCATCGACCCAGGTAATCCGGGTCAACCCTAAGTTGCAATTACCGCCCCCACCTAAATTTGTTTGCCTGTATATTAGCGCGGGCAAAAAAGATAAGATCAGCAAAGGTGACATTGCTGGGTTACTCATAAAAAAAGGTGGTCTTTTAGTCGATGACATTGGCTTGATCACTACCCTTGACCACGCTTCGTATGTTTCAGTGAAACGCGAAGGAGTCAAGAAAGTTTTGTCTGCTATCAAAGATGAGCGCCTTAAAAAGATGAAGGTAAAAATTGAGATCGCAAGTTAAGCTGCGATCTGCGTGCGATGGGCTTCAAGCAACGTATGCCAGAAGCTCATGGATCGCTGCTAAAGCGTAGCCATATCGATCACGAATCTATACCGTACATCGCCCTTCAGCATCCGTTCATAAGCTTGATTAATATCCTTCATGGCTATCACTTCAACATCTGAAACAATATTGTAGGAAGAACAAAAATCAAGCATCTCTTGTGTTTCAGGAAGACCTCCGATGCCGGAGCCGGCGATACTTCTGCGATTTCCAATCAATGAAAAAGCCATTATTTCCGAAGGTGTTGGGGGGGCACCTACACATATATGAATTCCGTTGGTGGCCAGCATCCGTAGATACATATTGTAATCATGCGGTGCTGAAACGGTATCGATGATAAAATCAAAATATCCTTTCAGGGATTTAACTTTCTCCGCATCAGTGGTTAAAGCAAACTTCTGTGCGCCTAATCTTTTTGCATCGACCTCTTTAGCAATTGAAGTACTTAACATAGTTACTTCAGCCCCAAAAGCAGAAGCAAATTTTACCGCCATATGGCCCAATCCGCCTAGTCCGAGAACCCCTACTTTGTGCCCTTTGCCAACGCGCCAATGCTTTAAAGGCGAATAGGTCGTAATGCCGGCGCAAAGCAATGGTGCTACGGCTTCCAATGGTAAATTGCCTGGCACATGTAAAACAAAATCCTCGTGAACAACAATTTGGTTGGAATAACCTCCATAAGTTTTTGTTTTACCGTCCTTCTCCAGACTGTTATAGGTGCCCACCGGACCATTCTTGCAATATTGTTCCAAACCTTGTTTACAGTTTTCACAATCCCGGCATGAATCCACAAGACAACCGACCGCGGCCAGATCACCTACCTTGAATTTCTTAACCAGGTCGCCAACCTTTACAACCCGACCTACTATTTCATGACCCGGAACCATGGGAAAGATAGACCCCCCCCATTCATCGCGGATCTGGTGCAAGTCGGAATGGCATACGCCGCAGAAGAGAATTTCAAAATGTACATCCTCAGGCCCCGGAATCCTCCTTTCAAATGTAAATGGTGCGAGGGGTGACTTGGCGTTTTGGGCGGCGTATCCTTTTGTTTTTATCATAATAATGATCTGAGGTCTAAGTTTAAATGAGGCTCACAATGGTAAACCGTTTCAGCCCACGTATGGTTTAGTTCTGCCTGTAATTTTGGTAATAATTTTGATTAACACTCCGGAGTAGTACCTTTCCTGCTCAGTTTCCAAACTAACGCCAATGATTTCAGAAAACAAAATGCAGGACACAGAGACCACAGAGAATTTTGTTTTTCATTATTACGTCTGAGCATTTTGATACATGATGAAAGTTAAGTTGTTCCGAGCCTGCGGCAAAGGACACGGAGAGACTCGACTAAATTCTTTCCACCCGGTGTACGAGTACCAGGGCGCAGATCTAGATCTCTCTGTGTCCTATTTGCGCACCAACAATTATCCAATCCTTTCAATCTGCATCAGCCAGTTCGGACGCTCCTTGAGCCTAAATCAAATTGCAGTTTCTTTGCGCAACTTTGTGCCTTCTTAATGTCCTCCGCGTAATGGATTTTAGAACTCGTTCAAAAACCTCAGCCTCGTTCGGCTGCACCCGTCGTTGAGGATTCATGGCTCTCTTTGTCTCATGCCTATATTAATTTTGCCGTCAATCCTCCCTGTATTAGTCACTTCAGGTATAAAAAATTGAGCGTAGGATGTTTGTGTTGTGGAAAACCTGACCCGCTACGCAATATTGCGTTCATATCATTAACTTTGAGGAAAAATGATAGGATGTTTCCTTTTAAATTAAAAATGCTGGATCATCAGGGATTTTGTTCTGCTCACAGATTAAATTGTTGATACAGATATGGAAGAACTATCGCCGCTCATAGAGGCCCGGGATGTTCGCGCGTTACTGAATCGTCCGGAAGTTATTCTTGTGGATGCGAGGGGAGGTCCGGATGCTTTTGAAAGATATCGCACAGGGCACCTTGCAGGGGCAGTCTTCGCTGACCTCGAAAAGGATCTCTCACAGAAAAGAGCAAATGCTGCTAATGGAGGTCGCCATCCTTTACCCGACCCATATGTATTTGGATCATTCCTGGCAAACATCGGGATCAGTGAAGAAACATATATACTGGCGTACGATGATAAAGCCGGGGCCAATGCCGCCGCACGTTTCTGGTGGATGCTAAAGGCAACCGGCCATCGTAAAATTCAGGTAATAAATGGCGGCCTAGCAGCGATAGTGAAGGCTGGCCTGCCCATCTCAGAAAAGGTATCGGTAACAAGTCCTGTAAAACGTCCGTATCCTGTTAAGCACTGGGGAAATTCCATAGTAGAAATTCAGGAGGTGGCAAACGCACGGACTGATGAAGGACATCTGGTGCTGGATGTCCGTGAAGAGTACCGATACAAGGGCGAGCGAGAGCCGATCGACTTGATTGCCGGCCATATTCCGGGGGCTCAAAACCTGTCGTACTTAAACAACCTGGAGCAGGATGGCACATTCCGGTCGCGGGAAGCGCTAGCCGAACAGTATCATAAGATAATGGGTGGGCGTAATAAGCAGGACGTGATTGTTCATTGTGGTTCCGGCGTTACAGCGTGCCACACATTGTTGGCTATGGAATATGCGGGGATAAAGAATGTTAGCCTGTACGTTGGGTCATGGAGTGAATGGTCACGCAACAATCAACCCATTGCCACAGGTGACTTGCCCATGGGAGAATAGAAATGCAGGTGTAAGATTCTGATTAACTTATTATATTTTAAATTCATGTTTTTTGAATTTTTTAATCAAACCTTCTGAGATGACGTTTGTGGCAAAAATTTTTCCTTTACTGTTTTTTTTATTCCTGCACTGTGCCGTCGGCTTCGCGCAGGGTCCATCTGAGGTTGAAATATTTCAAAGTTTTTTTAATGGGAAGCACCAGGAGTCGGTTGAAATCGCGTTGTTGGCAGCAACAACCCGACTGCATCAGGCGGTTGAAACGAATGATCCCCTGGCAAAAACAATGGCTTTGCAAAGTGTAGGTCTTCTCCATCTTACACGTACCCATGATTATGAAAAGGCAATGGCTTTTTTGATCCTGTCATTGGCGAACGCGGATTCGCTGCATTTCAATCGCCAGCAAACACTGGCGTACGTGGGCATTGCCAGGGTATTTGAAGTTGTCGGTGATCAGTTCAACAGCGCCCGGTTTCTGGAACAGGCGCTGAAATTAAATGATGATGACAACGATATCCATATTCTGGTAATGATCCTGAATGACCTGGGAAAAGTAAATGCGTCTCTGGGAAGGGTAGAGGAAGCTTTTCAGAATTATAAGAATGTTTTGAAATTTAAAGGGGACATTAATCGGCGCGTCGAAGCCGAGGCCTTGTTTAACCTTGGTCATCTGTATACCATTCAAGGTAAATACAATGAAGCATTGCGCAGCCATAAGGAGGCGTTATCCATTTCAAGAATAATTCATGACAAAGGATCAGAAGCGCGATCTCTGAATGATATCGGTGAAGTTTACCAATTGATGCAAAACGAGGAAAAAAGCCTGGCAAACCATACTGTGGCGCTGGAACTTAGACAAGCATTAAAAGAAAAACGCGGGATTGCCGAATCTTACAACAACATTGGTTTATTATATTATCAACAAAAAAATATTGAACAGGCCATCGACCAGGCGATGCTGGCCCTGGAAAATGCCCGTGAATCGCAAGACCAGGAACAAATTTTTGAAAGCTATGAATTGCTGAGTCAATCGTACAAGGCCTTGGGAAATTTTGAAAAGGCGTTGGATTATAAAGAACTTTCCGTTGCTATCAAGGAATTCAGAGAAAACGAAAGGAGTGAGCGGCAACTACTGGAAACTCAAAACCGCTATATGTTCAGCAAGAAAGAAAATCAAATTGAAAAGCTGGAAGCTTTACGCCTTGAGCGGGAAAAACAAATTGAAGCGCAAACCAAAATTAAGAATTTTCTGATTGCCCTGATCTCCCTAAGTCTTGTTATTGCAGTGTTGATTCTTTTCCTGTATATCTTTAAACGCAGGTCAAATCTGATTCTTCAAGCGGCGAAAGACGAAGTGCAGCGCCAGAATCAAAAACTTCAGGAACTGAACGCAACCAAAGACAAATTTTTTTCAATTATCAGTCACGATCTGAAAGGGCCCTTAAATTCGCTGACTTCATTTTCCCGTTTGCTGATTGATCACACGGATAACATGTCAAAGGAAGACATCCAGATGCTTGCCAAAGACCTGGATAAATCTGTAAAGAATCTGTTTGCCTTATTGGAAAACCTTCTTGAATGGTCACGGTCTCAGACGGGAAATATCGATTTTACCCCGGAAGTTTTTGACATCGCAGGAATACTTGAGCAAAATAAAAGTTTGTTCGAACCCCAGGCTACGGCTAAAAACATCAACCTGACTATTGGTCACAATCCATCCTGTCTGGTGAAAGTACATCAGCACTCTATTAATACTGTTGTTCGCAACTTCGTTTCCAATGCAATTAAATTTACCAACACGGGTGGAAATATTACCCTTGATCTGCAGTTAGTAAGTGACAAAATAATGATTTCAGTGACTGATACAGGTTTAGGGATGAGCCAGGAAGTAGTGGATAAACTTTTCCGGCTGGATAAAAAATATTCTACAAACGGAACAGCCAATGAGAAAGGTACTGGCCTGGGGTTAATTCTTTGTAAAGACTTCGTCGAAAAAAACGGTGGCAGGTTGCATGTTAAAAGTGAACCGGGAAAAGGGTCGGTATTTTCTTTTACACTACCCCAAATGCTTTCAAATGCGGTGATCGGGCCAAATCCGAAATCTGCATCTTTTGTCGAGTCGTCGGGTTTTTGATCGTTTAATTCGTTATTATTGCCGCTGAATCGAATGTATGTCCGATACCTTTATCCTTTGGGCGGGTTTTAATGTATTTGTATTGGGAATGCTTACCCTGGATTTAGGGGTATTTCACAAAAAATCTAAAGAAATAACAGTACGGGATGCGCTGACCTGGACAGGCGTCTGGATCACCCTGTCGATGTGCTTCAACTTCTTTATTTACCAATATTTTGGTAAATCTCAGGCCATTGAATTCTTCACTGGATATATTATTGAAAAATCTTTGAGTGTTGACAACATCTTTGTCATCATCATGATTTTTTCCTATTTCCAGGTTCCGAATGCTTATCAGCATAAGGTTTTATTCTGGGGAATATTGGGCGCACTCGTCATGCGCGTAATATTCATTTTTGCCGGTATAGAACTCATTCATCGCTTCCACTGGCTAATTTACATCTTTGGTGGTTTTCTGATCTTTACAGGATTTCGGATGGT
This sequence comes from Cyclobacteriaceae bacterium, assembly GCA_039917935.1. Classification (GTDB taxonomy): domain Bacteria; phylum Bacteroidota; class Bacteroidia; order Cytophagales; family Cyclobacteriaceae; genus Chryseosolibacter. Next base: position 21,223 of record JBDSIM010000071.1, read on the forward strand.
TCTCGCTGGAGACATCAGAATTGAGCCGGATAAAAACCCTTTGGTAAAATTGGTGAGAAGGGTGTTTCCGGTTACCGAATCATTCGAAGGCGACAAGTTTTTCGTGAGGCGTAACCTAAGACTTTGGGCGACGCCGCTATTTGTGGTGGTAGTCTTAATTGAAGCCACCGATCTTATTTTTGCTGTCGATTCTATTCCCGCAATCCTCGCCATTACTGACGATCCATTCATTGTATATACTTCTAATGTATTTGCTATACTGGGCCTTCGCTCCCTGTATTTTGCGCTGTCAGGAATTGAAAAATATTTTCATTACCTCAAATATGGCCTCGCTTTAATTTTGGTTTTTGTGGGCACTAAAATGTGCCTGGCCGATTATTATAAGTTTCCCATTGAAGTCTCTCTGATGGTTATTGTATCCCTTTTGTTTCTTTCGATATTGGCATCGATTGTCTTTCCTAAAAAGGGGGAGTCAAAAAGTATAAGCAAGGAGCCTGTGTAATTTTATAATGCCAAGATGAACCAGTAGAAAAATTTAGGCTAATCCATATCCCTCCTGAAAATATTCTTCGCATTCTTGAGCAGGTTTATGCCCTTACCTAATAACCCACTGGAGATTTCCTGTTCATAATTTGAAATAACATTATCAGAAGCGGTAGCTGGATAAATAAAGACCATGCTGTTTGGTTCAAAATATTTTGACATTTTTTTCGGCAGGACATCCAGCACAGGTGTATAAGAAATCCCGCCTTCGCGGGAAGAAACGAGCACAACCATGTCGAAGCTTTGTATTTTGGGAACTAACGATGCCATATTCCCCAGGTCAAGCAGTCCCTGATAATCGATGTTTACGGCGACATTGTTCACGCCTATGAAGTGGCGGATGGCCAGTTCGACGTCAGATGAGGCGTACAACTGAATGTTTGTACTTAGCTGAGATGCAGCCCTGAAAATGTTCACGAGCCACTTATAAAAGCCAGGCTCTTTTTCGGCAAAAAAGGGACAAATCAGAATGATGTTTTTATGAACGTTAAGCGGCATGGTAAATCTCGTGATAAAAATTGTCTGCGAGGTTTGCTTGACCAGTTTGTCAAATGTCTGTCCAAAAATAATGTCAGCAAGATTTTTCTGCGGCGACCATCCCGCAACAATATCAGTTATAAATTTTTCTGTCGCGATCCGTTTTATGCCGCTGGTAATATTGCGATCTATCGTTGACATGATCTCTATTTTCTGATCGGCGGATGCCGCATACAGAATGGCCTTATCCAGTAATTTTTTTGATTGTAACAAACGCGACTGAGCCTGATCATCATCTTTTACAACGGTCAGACCGACAATCGGCGACGAGTCTTTAGGATTTTTTATCATCATGGAAAAATCGATTAACTTTTCCATAGTCTGGGGGTTTGCAATCGGTACGAGCACCCTTTGCACATTTAAGACAACCTGTTGGGGTTCGCTATCCATATGCAGAACAACTTCTTTTCCTGCTTTTTCAGTCACAAACGATGCTATAACACAGGTAATCAATATTAAGACGATGGTTCCATTTAAAACATGGTCATTTATTATACCAAGATTGTATCCGACAAGAATTACGGCAAGGGTGGCGGCTGCGTGTGCGCTGCTGAGCCCAAACATGAGATTTCGCTGTTCTTTCGAATAATGGAAGAGGCGTCCGCTGACCTGCGCCGCCACCCATTTTCCTATCAGTGCCACGACTGTTAAAGTAAAGGCTACAATCAGGGCCTGTGGGCCATTGGTCAAAACTTTAAAATCTATCAGCATGCCCACACTGATGAGAAAAAAGGGAATAAAGAGCGCGTTGCCTACAAATTCGATACGGTTCATCAACGAAGAGGTATGGGGGATCAGGCGGTTGAGGGTTAAACCGGCAGCAAAAGCTCCGATGATCGGTTCAAGGCCTGCCATTTCGGCAATGAAAGCAGTGGCAAAAACTACGAGTAGAACAAAAATAAAATGCGCATTTTTTTCATCCTCTAATCTTCTGAAAAACCAGGAGGCAATGCGTGGGATAACAAAAAAAACAAAAATCGAGAACAACATTATAGAGACCGACAACCGAACCCATAGGTCTGTCGTTGTTTGTCCTTTTGCCGTTCCGGAAATAATGGCCAGGATAATCAGGACTGCGGTGTCAGTTAAGATGGTTCCACCTACGGTGATGGCTACAGCCTGGTTTTTGACAATCCCCAAACGGTTGACAATCGGATAAGCAATCAGCGTATGAGTGGCAAACATACTGGCAATCAATAAACTGGTGTTCAACTCATAATGCAGCAGAAAATAGCAAACCGGGAAGCCTATTGCGATGGGGAAAATAAATGTGAAAAATCCAAAAATGAGACTTTTATATTTGTGTTTATTAAATTCATTCATATCGAGTTCCAACCCGGCGATGAACATGATGTACAACAGGCCGATCGTCGAAAAAAGATTTACCGCTGAATTTTTCTGAATTAAGAATAGCCCATGTGGTCCAATGACCATTCCGGAAAGTATTAACCCGATAATTCCGGGTATCTTGAACCTGTTCAGAATAACCGGTGCGAGGAGAATGATAAAAAGTATAAGGGAAAATATGAGAACAGAATTACTGAAAGGGGTATGAAATTCGTGAACTAGCTTGTCTAAAAATTGTTGCATCCTTTAGTATTTATCAGCGCGGCTGAAACAATCGCGCCAACGATAAATAATTTATTTATTTAAACATCCCCTGATCCCATAGTTGATCCACACAAAAAAGGCTCAGAATGATAAACCATTCCAGGCCGGCCCGGGAAAATTACAATACCGGATACTGGAAAGTTGATACCAGTTCTATCCGTTTTCCTGTTGAGCCAGAGGCACGTGCGGCTTCCATCACTTCCAGTACATGCAGGGCATGCTCGGCTGTAATGTAGGGTTCAGAATTTTTAAGGAGGCTCCCGCTGACTACGGAAGCACCTTCCTGCCAGACATAGGTACCGGGATCTTTTACGAACCGCTGCGTTTTGCTTTCCTTTGTGGTTGCCAGATCAACACCAAATGGCGCCCAGTCATAACCTATCAATGACATGTTTCCTTTCGTTCCCCAAATACTGATGGTGGGTTTATCTTGTCCTTCTCCTTCATGACCATATGGATCGAAGTAATTAAATCCGCATTGAACATGGGACAAAGTGCCCTTACCATGATCCATTAGAATCATGGCGTTGTCTTCAGCTTCCACCTGAATCACACCTTTGTCAATGATGGTGCGATTTTTAGTCACGATGCTCGTCATGGCCATGACAGACTTTGCAGGGCCTAATAGTCCAGTCAAGGTGGCAATATTATATACACCCAGGTCGGGCATGCTTCCGCCTCCCTTTTCATAAAAAAATGAAGACCAATCAGGACCGAGATGTCCGTAATGGGCGTGCGCAGCTGCGATATTTCCAAGTTTTCCCTCCTGAATGGTTTGTGACATAAACGCAAACTGCGGACTATTTACAACGGCCGGGGCACCCCAGATCTTTAACCCTTTTGCCCTGGCAAGGTCAAGCAGTTCTCTGCCTTCGCGGTAGGTATTGGCCATTGGCTTTTCACTCCAGATATGCTTACCAGCCATCAGAGCCTGCTTATTCAGACGCCCATGTTCCTGCATGTCGGTGAGGGTAATCATCAAATCAAAAGGAGCCCCTGCTATCATCTTATCAATGTGTGGATAGTGATTGGGTATATGGTATTTGGCAGCTTGCTTCTGTGCGCGTTCATACCTGATATCGCAAGCACTCACCAGTTCGACGAAGGGTGATTTTGAAAGGTGAGGAAGGTAAACATTTGAAACGCTGCCACATCCAATGAGTCCTATTTTTATTTTTTTCTGAGGTGAGAAATCTTTCGCTGCTTGCACGAGCGGTGAAAGCATAAGGGCAGCAGCGGCTGCACTGCTCTTTTCTATAAATTGTTTTCTCGAAATATCCATACTCCAGTTCTGTTGAATGTATTTGATCAACTAAAATTATTGGAAAATATCCAACCCAGTAATAACATTATTATTTCCAGTACCGATTAGTAAACATCGATTAGTCAAAAAAAGACGCATGGCCTGGATGCCCTTCTGCGAAAATATATTCTCAACTCACTATCAGGATTTTCTAAATATTTTTTTTAGGTTATTCCAGTAAAGGTTCTCCGTCGTCCAAAGGTCGCTCGTGAAGGCCATACTGATGAATGGTTCTTGTACAGGTATTCCAACGCAGAATAGCATCGTCATTCCCGGGGGGATGAATAGCATCGGCTTCTTCATAACAATCCATCGCTTCGAGATACCATTCATACGCGTCAAAATCTGCCCCCGGCACGCCGGAGTTCAACGCGTTAGCCGCCTGTCGTTCATACACAATGCCTGTATAATAGATCCTGGCGTATTTATCTTCCAAACTCTGCGCGAGTAAAAGCGCCTGCTTACTGGCTTTTGAAGTTGATTTACCAAATTGGTCGGTAAGAGCCAGTAACAAAATTACAGATGCCATGGAATTCTGAGGGTCTATGGCTAAAATGTCGAGGCAGATGCTCTCGGCTAATCTGGGTTGATTGAGCAGCCGGTAATGTTCTGCTTTGTCGAGTGCAGATTTTATACCTTCTTTCGATAATGGTTTTAATTTGAAACTGCGTTCCTGGTGTGTGGCTTTTAGGTGTTGTATACTCATAACGTACTTGGCTTAAGGTTGAGTTTACTTTTTGAAAAAACGAAAAATCTTTTTTATCGGATCATAGTAACGGTCGGCTACACGTTCTTTTAGTGGGATGATCGCATTATCCGTTATGGCGATATTTTCCGGGCAAACGTTGGTACAGCACTTGGTAATATTGCAAAATCCAATCCCATCCTGATGTTTGAGATCTCCAATGCGGTCTTCAATATCCAGGGGGTGCATTTCCAGGGCGGCAGTGTAAACCATGTGACGAGGTCCGGCAAACTCGCCTAAAAGATCATGATCCCTGATTACGTGGCAAACATCCTGACACAAAAAACATTCGATACATTTCCGGAATTCCTGAACTCTGTCAACATCGATCTGCGCGATTCGCCAGGTGCCATCCTCAGCATCCGGGGGACGGGGTTTAAATTTTTTTATCCTCTGTTTTACGAGATAATTCGAGGATACGTCTGTTACCAGATCTTTGATTACCGGAAATGCTTTCATCGGCTGGATCTGAACGGGTTTATCCACAGGCATCCCGCTCATTCGCGTCATACACATCAGCCTAGGTTTTCCATTGATCTCAGCAGAGCACGAACCGCATTTACCTGCCTTGCAGTTCCATCTTACTGCAAGGTCATTTGCACTCTCAGCCTGGATCTGGTGGATCGCATCCAACACCACCATGCCCTCCGTAATATCAGTAGAATATTCCCGGAACTCCCCACCACTGGAAGTCGAACGCCAAATGTTAAAAATTACGCTTGACATGTCTTATTTCGTTGACTTCTTAAATTGCTATTTTTTCAAATACGTTACCCACCCAATACCCAATACCCAATACCCGATGCCTAATGCCTAATGCCTAATGACCAACGCCTATTTCATCTCATCCACAATATCCTGCAGATCATTACGCAATTTCATTTTTGGTATCATCCGGACCTCCATGGTACCGGCATCATTTTTTACAATACGGATATTCACCTTCCCCAGCTCCACGTTTTTTTCGGGAAAATCTTCGCGATAGTGACCGCCGCGACTTTCTTTTCGCTGAACCGCAGCCTTCGCAATGGCCTCTGCAACGGTAAGCATATGCTTTAATTCCATCGCCGTATGCCATCCAGGGTTGTATCCGCGGTTTCCATCACAAGAGACTCCTTCAGCCTGTTGTTGCAGGTTTTTTATTTTTTCTACGGCATCTTGCAATTCATTACCTGTTCGGGCGATGCCGACAAGGTCTTGCATCATTTCCTGTAAACGGGACTGAATTTCAAATGGGTTTGAAAGGCCTTGCAAGGAGGGCCGGCCGAAGGGTGCTAAGGCCTGGGCGGCCAATGCATCAACGTCTGCTTCATTGATCTTCGAAGACTGAATTGTTTTTGCAAAACTGGCCGCGTATTCACCGGCGCGTTTCCCGAACACGAGCAAGTCACTCAGAGAATTTCCTCCTAACCGGTTCGCCCCATGAAGTCCTGCTGCGCATTCGCCTGCGGCAAAGAGCCCGGGAACACTGGTCATTTGAGTATCGGGGTCAACCTTTATTCCGCCCATGATATAATGCGTCGTGGGCCCGACTTCCATCGCTTCTTTCGTAATGTCTACTCCGGCCAGTTCTTTGAACTGGTGGTACATGCTGGGCAATTTCTTTTTGATGTGGTCGGCAGCATTGGGAAGTTTTTCTTTGATCCAGGCAATATCCAGGAACACCCCACCATGCGGAGAGCCGCGTCCTTCTTTTATCTCGCGACGTATACAGCGCGCGACGTGATCACGTGTCAGCAGTTCCGGCGGACGTTTCGCATTTTTGTCACCTTGCGTATACCGCCATCCCTCTTCTTCGTCGGTTGAAGTCTGTCCACGATATAAATCCGGGATGTCATCGAACATGAACCGACGCCCCTGATTATTTCTTAAAACACCGCCTTCGCCGCGTACCCCCTCCGTTATGAGAAGGCCCCTGACGCTTGGCGGCCAAACCATACCGGTAGGATGGAACTGGACAAATTCCATGTCTATCAACTCGGCCCCTGCGTGGTAGGCAAGCGAAATTCCTCCCCCTGTACAGTCCCAGCTGTTACTCGAGATCTTATAGATTCTACCCATGCCTCCTGTCGCAATGATGACTGCCTTTGCCTGGAATATTTTGAAGCGTCCTTTCTCACGGTCATAGCCAAAAGCACCCACTACATTTTCTCCATCGCGCAGTAAACTTATCATCGTATGCTCCTGATAAATATGCAACCCCTGGTGTATGCCGTGATCCTGCAATGTTCGGATCATCTCCAGTCCGGTGCGATCACCCACGTGTGCCAGGCGCGGATATTTATGCCCTCCAAAATTACGCTGAAGGATTTTACCATCATTGGTTCGGTCGAACAATGCACCCCATGCTTCCAACTCCCTGACCCTGTCTGGCGCCTCTTTTGTAAACAGTTCCACCATGCGCCAGTTATTCAGGTATTGGCCACCGCGCATGGTATCGGCAAAATGAACTTTCCAGTTGTCGCGGTCATCGACATTGGCTAACGCTGCGGCTACACCTCCCTCCGCCATCACCGTATGAGCTTTACCCAGTAAGCAACGACAGACAACGCCCACTGAAACACCCGCGGCCGAAGCTTCGATCGCCGCGCGGAGTCCTGC
>JBDSIM010000072.1:0-3580 GCA_039917935.1 Cyclobacteriaceae bacterium
GGACTTAAAAATACAAGTTAACAAATTGATCATGAGGCTATTAAGTCACTCAAAACTTTTTCAACCTGTGCGTGTTCAAGGCGTGGCCCGAATTGAGATACTACTCTGGATGATGCCAACGAGGCCAATTTACCGGCTTCTGCGTAACTATGACCATGCGTAATGCCAAATAAAAAAGCGCCCGCAAACATATCGCCCGCTCCGTTGGTATCAACGGCCTTTACCTTATAGGGTTCTATATTAATAAACGTATCTCCATCATATATCATCGCCCCGTTAGGCCCCTGTGTGATGACAAAATGTTTCGCTACATGCTTCAGCTTCTCCCGGGCGCCGGCAAGACTGTTGGTGGCCGTGTAAATCATTGCCTCTTCTTCATTACAAAAAAGTAAATCGACGCTAGCCCCAATGATTTCCTCCATCTGCGGTCTAAAGTATTTAACCATACTGGGATCTGAAAATGTCAGCGTGGTCTTAATATTGTTTTGTTCGGCGATCTTTTTGGCTTCTTTCATTGCCTCAAGTCCTTTTGGACTTGTCACGAGATATCCCTCGAGATAAATAAAAGTGGAATTCTTAATGGCGTTGGCATCCAGGTGTTCAGGCGAAAGGTGGGAACTTATCCCTAAGAAAGTGTTCATCGTTCTTTCGGCATCTGAGGTTGTCATTACCAGAACTTTTCCCGTTATGCCCTCCGGGCAGTTTTTCAGTTTCAAATTTGTTTGCACGCCATTGCGCTTCAGGTCCTGGAGGAAAAATTTCCCCAGGTCATCTTTTGCGACCAGGCAAGAATAAAAACTTTTACCACCGAACTGACTCACTCCGATCATAGTATTGGCTGCAGATCCCCCGGACGACATCTTACTTTTTTTCATGTCAATGGCTTTGATCAGATGGTGCTGACGTTTCTCATCCACTAAAGTCATCACCCCTTTTTCAATCTCATTTCTTACAAGGAAATCCAGATCAACTTCCGTTACGATATCAACGAGGGCGTTTCCCATACCATATACGTCATATTGTTTGCTCATTCAAATCAAATTTGATGCAAGGATAACAAACAAGGGAATAAAAAGAAAGATTTAGGGGGCTATCGGAATTTTTGGTCTTTGTATCCCTAGCCCAAGGGAAGCCGCCCGATCGGGATAGTCAGTGATGAATCCATCAACGCCCCATTGCAACATTCTATTCATATCTGTGATTTCATTTACGGTCCAGGGAATAACCCTGATATGCAGGGAATGGAGATACGTTACTTTTTCCTTCGTTAATAATTTGAAATGCGGACTGTACACGGACGGATTGAAGCCGAGGGAGGAAAGGTTGGCCTGAATACTTTTCGTGTTTTCAATTAAGGCAGCGAGCCTTACTTCGGGATATTTTTGATGCCAGTATTTCAAAACTCTGAAGTCAAAGGATTGAATAACAATCCTTTCCAGTGGCAAGTATTGATCGACAATAGTATAGACAAGATCAGAAAAGACTTTTGGGGTAGGATGAAATTTATTGTCTCCCAGGGGTGAGCTTTTTATTTCGATATTATAATCAACTTCGTATTGGGTGTAGCTTCTAATTTGCTTTTCAACTGCAATTATTACATCTGTCAGTAATGGTTTTGATATCCCTAGTTTTATCTGTTCAGGAAATTTTTCATTGCCTTTTGATCCGCAATCAAAACGGGACACCTCTTCGTAAGTCATCTGATAAATATTCAGCTTTTTCTCCTGATCGGGTTCAATAGAGGAGCCATCGGCATTCAGGCAAATGGAGGATGACATCCAGGGTTCATGAGAAACAATCAGCTGCTTATCTTTGGTAACTGCCAGATCCAGTTCCAGGGTGGTCGCTCCCGAGTCAAGCGCGATCATGAAGGCGGGAATTGTATTCTCCGGTCTCAGGCCCCTGGCCCCGCGATGGCCCTGAAGATCAAACTTTGGAATATAGATCTGAGCTTTCACACTGGTGAAGGTTAAAAAAATTAAGGAAATCATGATCCATTTTTTCATGCACGCTTCGATTGGCAATTGATGTTGTTGAATTTACCAGGGATTGAAAAAACTACAAATCGGTCTGGCGCTTAGGCAGGTTTATCTCACATAACGTCCGAAAGTGGGTAATACAGGATTCGAACCTGCGACCCCTACCCTGTCAAGGTAGTGCTCTAAACCAGCTGAGCTAATTACCCATTAAAAAGACACAGAAAGCGTGTGCATTCTGCATTCTTGTCAACCAACGTGTTCGCTTACTTTTACGTTTTCCGGTGGGAAACAAAATTAAACATTTTGACCATGAAGCCTACTGGGTGGTTGAAAAATTACGGAACAAAATTCGTTTAACCGTGATTGAAACTTTTCCCGCTGGTTTCCATCATAGAGGCGTAACATGCCAGACCAACCATGGGCAACTTTTGTTTGTATATATAATATCTTTATTAAAATTTCTAGTCGTAAAAATAGAATGCGTTTTTTCCTGGTTGCTTTTTCATTTCTCCTCAGCATTTTCTCGGCACATGCTCAGGAAGCGATGCGGGGCATTGTGGTGGATTCAGCTTCCTTTGATGCCTTGCCCTATGTGAACGTACAGATAAAAAATAAAATGCGGGGAACCATGTCTGACGCAAAAGGGGATTTTAGCATAGTGGCAGCGAGGCAGGACACGCTTATTTTTACGCTGGTAGGGTATGAAAAACTGGAATTACCTTTAACCGACTATGAACCCAGTATGATTCGATTAACGGAAAAATATACTTTGCTGGAAACAGTCACCATCAGTGAACTAAGACCAGGCGAAAATCCGTATGAGGGTATGTTTGACGAGCAAAACGCACGGCTCAAAAAAACGATCCCTTTTTATCTTTCAAAAGCCAAAAAGGAAAAGATCAAAGTTCAATCGCTTAGGGACGAAAATTTGAGAGTGCAAACCTACATTGATGTCGTCATTAATAATTCGGATACAAAAGATGCATTGATGAAAAAATATCGATTAAGTGAGCCTGATTACTATGGAATCCTTACGGAATTCAACGAGAAACATTTTCGCGTCATGTATTACCTCACACCGGCAGAATTAATTTCCTTACTCAATACCTTTTTTGAAAATCGCGCAAAAAGATAGCTATTTTACTTTCACATAGACGTGCCGGGTTCCTCCGTTCTCACTTTGCCTCTCATCCACTTCGATATCATCAACACTTTTCATTAGCTGAAGCAATTTTCTAAATCCATAATTACGGGCATCAAAATTAGGTTGTTTTTTTAGAATCAAGGTGCCCACTTCTCCCAGAAACGCCCACCCTCCTTCATCCGCCAGGTCATTAATACTAGATTTTATCAGGGTGATAACCCGCTTATCCAGTTGTTGCAGCGAGTCTTTTTTTGTCCTTCTTGTTTTTACGTCAGGCGTACTTACATCCTCGGCAGCCAGTATTTCAATATAAATAAATTTATCACAAGCAGTAATGAAAGGGTCGGGCGTTTTCTTTTCACCGATTCCTATCACTTTCATACCAGCTTCCCTTAAACGAGTAGCCAGGCGTGTGAAATCGCTATCGCTGGACACGATACAAAATCCCTCCACTCGT